>CACZRT010000197.1 GCA_902783585.1 uncultured Lachnospiraceae bacterium
ACAGGAAAGAAAATAATTGTAAAAGAGAGTAGACAAGAGGTAGCGAATCTAGTAAAATTGTATAGATATGAGATCATGTCCGGTTCATGGCTGAAGCGTAGTTTGGATGAGAGCTCAGATGAAAGATCAGATGAATATTCAGGTGACGATTCCGGTAATGATCATGGTGATGATTCAGATGATGCTCCAAATAAAAACCCGCAGCCGGAGCATTCCATGTAAAGATAATGGAATCAAAAGATGACTCAGATAATCAGATTGACATGAATAGATATAAGTTTGAAAGATGATTCGTCTAATCAGATTGATATAAATTGACATAAGATGATGTGTGAGGTGGCTTGTTGTGGATATAGCAACAATAATCGGATTAGTGCTGTGCGTAGCATTGATGGTGTTTGGTATTACATATAAGGATGGCGGTTTTAATTTTACCCTGCTGAATAACTTTATTGATATTCCTTCTGTATTGATCACCATTGGTGGTACGTTCATGTGTGTACTGGCTTCCAATCCGCTGAAGGGCTTTATTGATGGATTGAAGTCGGCAACTATGGTTTTAAAAGTTACCAATTATGATGAGACTGCAATTATCCGGCAGATCATAGATCTTTCCAATGTTGCGAGAAAGGAAGGACTTCTTGCCTTGGAGGAATCCGCCAACTCTTTAGAGGATGAATTCATGAAGAAGGGAATTCTTCTCATTGTAGACGGTACCGATCCGGAGCTGGTTCGTAATATTTTGGAGACAGAGCTTGTCAATATTGATGTTCGACATAAGAAAAACGTGAATTTCTGGAAGACGATCGGTGCGATGGGACCTGCCTGGGGTATGATCGGTACACTGATCGGACTGATCAACATGTTGAAGGATCTGTCAGATCCGGATTCCATCGGACCAAACATGTCGGTTGCGTTGATCACGACTCTGTATGGTTCGGTGCTTGCCAACTGGCTGTCAGCACCGCTTGCGTCCAAGATGGGCTTGAATAATGACGCAGAAATCATGATGAAGGAAGTTATGATCGAGGGACTCCTGTCCATTCAGGCAGGTGAGAACCCTCGTGTAATAGAAGAGAAGTTGAAGTCGTTCCTGGCTCCTGCCGTAAGGAACTCGATGACAGAAGGTGAAGGTGAGGGCAATGGCTAAGAAGAAAGAAGATCCACCAGACGAAGGTTCACCGGCTTGGATGTCGACCTTTAGTGATTTAATGAATCTGCTGCTTTGCTTCTTCGTATTGTTGTTTGCAAGCTCCACTATGGATGAGGGTAAGATTCAACAGATCGCAGCATCCTTTCAGAATCTGTCATTCTCCATTTTTTCCCAGTCATCGATGATGATCCAGAATGGTGATCTGGTCAGCGGTGGTGTGACGCAGGTTCCGAATATTGATTCACTGATGGAGATAGCCGGAAAGGCAGTGAACAGCCCGAATGGTGAGAATCAGGATGCGGAAGTCAATCAGTCGGACAGTAATGGCAATCCGGGAGATGACGGACAGGCGACGACGGAATCTACGGCAGAAGCAACGGAAGAGAATAATCTGGATGCACTTCAAGATCAGCTGGAAGAGGCTGGTCTGGAGCAGTCGGAGGAGATGTACGAGCAGGTCTCCGAGGAAGTGGAAAGCTATACCATTGATGACCGTGTGCAATTGGATTATAATTATCAGTATGTAGAACTGGATATGAACGGTGCGCTGCTGTTTGATACCGGTGATGCAGAGCTCAAGGAGGAATCCTATGTCTTTATGGACAAGATTGGGAAGATCTTAGAGCAGTATAAGGACAGTATCATTGAGATTGAAGGACATACGGATAATGTACCGATTCATACCAGTAAGTATGAAAGCAACCGATATCTGTCAACTGCACGTGCGACGAATGTATACGAGTATTTGATGGAGCATGCGAATCTGATCGATTCGAATATCAAGGTGGCCGGATATGGAGAGAGCCGGCCGGCTGCGTCAAATGATACGCCGGAGGGACGTGCCAAGAACCGCCGGGTTGTGATCAAAATATACAATCAATTGAGCAGTACCTCACAGGATTGATTTTTTGATTGAAATTTAGTATGATGATAGAATAAGGAGCTGTGTATGAAAATATGAAAAAGAATTTGATCAGTGTTATCATATTAGCACTATGTCTTGTAAATCTGGTACTGAATGCGTTAATGGTATTTGTATTTGTTCCTTCCATCAAGAAGACGGACAATCTTGTGACAGAGATTGCTGCAATCCTGAATCTGGAGTTAGAACGTAAGGACGGAGAGGAAGGAAAGCCGAGTGTATCCCTTGCGGATGCGGCAACCTACAACCTGTCTGATAATACAACGATTCCGTTGAAGAATAACGGATCAGGCACGACACATTATGCAGTTCTTGGTATATCGATTTCTATGGATGGAAGCTCCAAGGATTATGAAACACTGAACACGAAACTGGGTGAGACCGAAAGTTGGGTGGTTGATGTGACCAGAAGCGTTGTTCAGGAATATACATACGAGGAAATCAGTGATTCCGCCATTCAGGCCGTGATCAAACAGGAGATCGTGGATGGGTTGAATGAGAAGTATCAGACGGATATTATTTTTGATGTGACCTTCAGTACATTTATTACACAGTAGATATTGAATAAGAACCGGCTGCCCTGGCAGTAAAGAGGTGAGATTACGTGGGTGACGTATTATCCCAAAATGAAATAGATGACTTATTGAAACAGCTTAGTTCCGGTGAGTTAGATGTTGAGGATATTGCAGATGATGCGGCACAGAAGGTAAAGGATTATGATTTTGCCCGTCCTGCCAAGTTCTCGAAGGAACATCTTCGAACATTGGAGATTATATTTGAACATTTTGGAAGATTGGTTTCCACGAATTTACCAGCATATTTGAGAAAGAATGTCCAGATGGAGGTCATGAATTCGGAGGCGGTTACATATTCTGAGTTCACGAATGCGTTATCCAATCCGGTATTGTTCGGGGTAGTTAATTTTGAACCCTTGCAAGGGAATATCGTAATGGAGCTGGCCGCGAATATCGGTTATGCAATTGTTGACCGAATGCTTGGCGGCACAGGAGAGACGTTGGAAAAGATGCGGGATTTCTCCGAGATCGAGCTTGGAATTATTGAACGGATATTTACAATCTGTGTCAATCTGCTTAGGGAACCCTGGAAGAATGTTGTGGAGATTGAACCACGTCTTGAGCGGATCGAAACGAATTCCCAATTCGCGCAGATCATATCTCCGAGTGAGATGATCGCCATTATAACGATCAATATGTCGATTGGCGATGTTATGGGACTGATGAATATCTGTCTTCCGTTTATTACGCTGGAGGATGTTATGGATAAATTGAATACCAAATACTGGTATTCGACCATGCAGCAGTCCGATGACGATACGTATGTGGATATGATCGAGGCAGCAATTTCCAAGGCACAGATTCCGGTGAAGGCCTTACTTGGAAGCAGCTCCATATCTGTAAATGATTTTGTAAATATGCAGATTGGTGATATTATTAAGATCAATAAACAATATGATGAAGAATTGGATGTATATGTGGGTAATATGTTAAAATTCAAGGCTTTGCCGGGTTCTGCGTCCGAGAATTATGCGGTAAAGATTACAAAAGTCATCAGAGAGGAGTAGGGTATGGACGGAATGCTATCGCAAGAGGAGATTAATGCTTTATTGGGTGGCTTGGATACTGACTCCGCTCCCAGTTCCGCAGGCGCGGAAGAGCTGACTCCGGAAGAAAAGGATGTCCTTGGCGAGATTTCCAATATATGTATGGGAACAGCCGCAACAACTTTATATTCTCTTGTGAACCAGAAGGTATCGATCAGTACTCCGAAGGTAACATTTTGTTCTTGGGAGGAACTGGCACAGGAATATGCAACACCGTGTGTGTTTATCAATATTGCATATGTAGAAGGAATCAAGGGTAATAACCTGCTGATCCTTCTGGAAGATGATGTAAAGGTGATCACCGACCTGATGATGGGTGGGGATGGCACGAATAAGGTGGATCAATTATCGGATCTGCATTTGAGTGCGATCTGTGAGGCCATGAACCAGATGATGGGTTCGGCAGCGACCTCTATGTCATCGATGTTAAATAAAAAGATTGATATTAGTCCTCCGGAAGCAGAGAATGTGGATCTGAGCAAGAATGAGTCACCGGGCTTCATGGATGCCTTTCATGGTAAGAGCTTCGTGAAGGTTTCCTTGAAGATGGAGATCGGTGAGCTGGTGGATTCCAACATCATGCAGTTGTATCCGGTGGAATTTGCAAAAGAACTTTATCAGGTCTTTTCCGGCAATTTGGGGGCCGAAGAGCCTGCACCTGCACCACAGCCTGCAGCTCCGCAACCGGCGCCACAGCCGGCACCGGCCAGTCCGCAGCCGCAAATGCAGCCACAGATGCAGCAGGCACCGCCAATGCAGGGAATGCCTGTCGGACAGATGCCACCGTATGGAATGCCTTATGGATATATGCCTCCTATGCAGGATGTGAATGTCCAACCGGTGCAGTTCCAGAGCTTTACACAAGGGATCAATCCTGTTACCCAACAAGAGAATATCGATTTAATTATGGATGTTCCGTTAGAGGTAACGGTTGAACTAGGACGAACAAAGAAGTCCATAAAAGAAATCTTAGAGTTTTCACCGGGTACGATCGTGGAACTGAATAAGATTGCAGGGGAACCTATTGACGTACTTGTTAATGGTAAGATGGTAGCCAAAGGGGAGGTAGTTGTAATTGAAGAAAGCTTTGGTATCCGGATTACCGACATAGTGAAAACCAAAATGATTTAGGATTAAGAGGAGAAAAAGAGATGGCAAAAAATATTTTGATTTGTGATGATGCAGCATTTATGCGAATGATGATCAAGGACATTTTAACCAAGAACGGTTATAATGTAGTTGCCGAGGCCGAGAACGGCGCAAAGGCAGTTGAAAAGTATCAGGAGACGAAACCGGATCTTGTGCTGATGGATATCACCATGCCGGAAATGGATGGAATTCAGGCACTGAAGAAGATTAAGTCTATGGATCCGAATGCCAGCGTGATCATGTGTTCTGCAATGGGTCAGCAGGCAATGGTTATTGAGTCGATCCAGTCCGGAGCCAGAGATTTTATTGTTAAGCCGTTCCAGCCGGATCGTGTATTGGAAGCTGTCAAGAAAGTTGTAGATTAATATGGTCTTTCTGATAAAGTCGAATCCCTGGGAGGGAATCGTTCAGCTGATTGTTGTATTTATTATGTTTCTCTTTGTGCTTGCCCTTGCATATCTTGCTGCAAGAGTTGCGGGACGGTTTCAGGGAAATATTCAAAGCAAAAGTAATATTAAGGTGCTTGAATCTGCCCGCGTGGCAAACAATAAATATATACAGTTAGTGAAGCTTGGAGATCGTTATTTTGCGGTTGGTATAGGGAAGGATACGATCACATATCTTGCGGAGTTATCGCAGGACGATCTGAATCTGGAGCGTATCAATGATCCTTCACGCGGAAGCTTTAAGGACATTCTTTCACAGCTTCAAAAGAAAAAGGAAGATCAGGATTATGAAGACCGGGAATTTAAAAACCGTGAATATGAAGACGATGAACTTGAAGACCGCAAGTAGAAAGAGTCTGGCACAGAATGAAATGTTTTGTAAAGTGATCAGACGGGGACTTGCTGTCTTTGTAGTTGTATTTATAATTGTATTATGCTGTAATTCACAGGTTATGGCGACATCGATATTTGATACAGACGATGATAA
>CACZRT010000198.1 GCA_902783585.1 uncultured Lachnospiraceae bacterium
AATCTGTTGACACAGGACAATGATTCTTTGAATGGCAAGATCAATTCGAATGGAGAATCCTTGGAACAACACGGCGGTCAGGCATGGCGGGGAGATTCCGTGAATTATCAGCAGGTGATCGGAGATTATTCCAATAATGCATATAATAAGGTGGATAGCTCGAATTATCCAAAGGGAGTTCAAGATATCGTCAAATCATATTTTGACGATTTAAATCAATAATATGGTACTATTCAACAAGTTGGAGATATAGACAGGGAACTGTGAATGGGAACCTGAGAATAGAGATATTGAATGGATGAAAGGAAAAGGATTATGATTCAGAACGAACAGGAGCTGGAACAGTATATCATGAAGGTGAACCGGTGTGAGGAGGAGATCGGTAAGCAGATTATTGGACAGAAGGCGATTATTCGTCAGATGATACTGGCAATTCTCACAGATGGCAATGTGTTGTTAGAGGGTGTTCCGGGTGTCGGTAAGACACAGATGGTGAAGGCGATTGCCAGAAGTATGAGTCTGGCATTCTCGCGAATTCAGTTTACACCGGATCTGATGCCGGCGGATATTACCGGCACGAATATCATCATGAGAGAAGAAGGACAGAACCGATTCCAGTTTGAGGCGGGACCGATCTTTGCAAATATCGTGCTCGCGGATGAGATTAACCGTGCCACCCCTAAGACACAATCTGCACTCTTGGAGTCCATGCAGGAGAAGACGGTAACGGTTGGTAAGCAGACATATCTGATGCCGAAGCCGTTCATGGTGCTTGCAACACAGAATCCGATCGAGAATGAGGGAACATATCCTTTGCCTGAGGCGCAGTTAGACCGTTTCTTGTTCAAGCTGAATGTCCGGTTTCCTTCGAAGGACGAGCTTCGGGATATTGTCAACCTGACCGTGAATCGTCAGGAGGAGACGCTGACACCGGTGATGACGGCAGACGACATCTTAAAGATCCGTCAGGTCATCTATGATATGCCGATCGCGGATTCCGTAATGGATTATGCCATGAATATTGTATATAACACACATCCGGAACTTAAGGATGTGCCGGAGATCACGAAGAAATATCTGTCGTATGGCGCCAGTCCTCGTGCAGCGCAGGCGATCATTAAAACAGCCAAGGCAAGAGCCTTCATGGAGCACCGGTTTAATGTATCCTTTGAGGATATTCAATATGTGGCATTTCCGGTGCTGCGCCACAGGATCATTTGTAACTTTGAAGCCTTGTCCGATAATGTAACGCCGGATAAGATCATCGCGCAGCTGATCCAGATCCAGACGCCGTAGAATATGATATAGGATATAGAATTATAGAATGGAAGAAAACATATTTGAACAGGATTTTTTTGCAAAAGTGAATCAGCTTGCGATTGCCGTGAATACCAAGATGACGCACGGAATGGGCGGAGGCCGGAAGTCCAATGCCAAGGGCACTTCGGTGGAATTCTCGGATTATCGCGAATACATACCGGGCGATGATATCCGGCGGATTGACTGGGGCGCTTACGGCCGGTTGGACAAGCTCTATATCAAGCGTTTTATGGAGGAGAAGGAAGCAATCTTCCAGATCTTCTTGGATACGTCGAAATCTATGGATTTCGGAGAGCCGAAGAAATCCAGAACTGCCATACAGTTAGCCGGAGCGTTAAGCTATCTGGTACTGAATAATCTGGATCGTGTGTATGTCAGTGAAATGCAGGAGTCTTCTCTTACGCTTGGCAAGGGCAGGGCGGGAAAACAGGCATTTCAGACGATCGTAAATGAACTGAAACGTGTGGAGTTCGATGGTGGAACCGACTTGAATCATGCGATCATGAAGCGGCAGTATCAGGGCAGCGGAATATCCATTGTGATCAGCGATTTTCTGGACCCACAGGGAATCGAGGATGCCGTCAAATATTTGAAGTATAAGAAACAACAGATCATTCTTATTCAAGTGCTTGCCAGACAGGAATTAGAGATTGATGGTGAGGGTGCTGTGAATCTGCTGGATATGGAGACCGGCGATGAGGTGCGGCTTAGTCTGAATCGGGCAACGATCGAGCAATATCAGTCGGCACTCGCAGCCATGACCGAGTCTTTGACGCAGATGGCACGCAAATATGAGATGACCTATATCCGAATGATTGCGGATGAACCATTAGAGAAATTCTTGTATGATCATATATGCAATCAGGGAATCATTGTGAGGAAATAACATGTCCATTACGAATTGGTGGCCGCTGTTTCTGCTTGTATTGATACCGGTTATCATACTGCTGTATATGCTTAAGCAGAAGGCGAAGGAATATCCATTTTCTTCCAGCATGCTCTGGAAGAAAATCATGAATAACATAGAGGCTACGACTCCGTGGGAGAAGCTGAAGAAGAATCTGTTAATGTTCTTACAGATATTAACGGTTCTTCTTTTGGTGTTCACGCTTATGGCTCCGTACTTAAAGCATGGCGGCCGGATCTATGATAATGTGATTATTGTGATCGATAATAGCGCCAGTATGGGAATTGCCTATAATACAGACCATTCCCGAATAGAAGAGGCGAAGAAGAGAGCCTGTGATTATGTGGATTCCTTAAGCGAGACGGCGCAGGTCACGGTTCTTACCTCCGCTCTTGAAACCGGCATTATCAAGACAAATGTGACAGATAAGACGGAGCTTAAGAAAGCGATCAGGAACATTGCTCTTACCGATCTTCCCGGGGATACCACTGCGGCAGTCAGTGTCAGTCAGTCCATGGTCAATCAGTGGGAACAATATGACGCGGTATTCTTTACCGATACCCCGGTCGCGCTCGGGGCTTTGGAAGCACGTGTAGTGAACCTCTATACGGATTATAAGAATTTGTCTATGGATTATGTCAGCTACGGAATCAATGAGGATGCTTACGGAACACTGACCGTGCTCGGAAAGATTACGAACGGCACTTCAGATGCAGTAACTACCGATGTGAATCTTTATGGAGATGATGTCCTGCTGAAGGTACAGAGCGTTACCATTCCGCCTGCGGAATCTCTGGTTGTCTATTTTGACCAGGTGAGCTTTGGCGGTTCTGTTCTGAAGATGGAGATCAATAATCCGGATGACCTGATGGCAGATAATCAGGCCTATGTAACCCTGCAGACACAGAACCAGAAGAAGGCGCTGCTTGTTACGAATGATAATCTGTTTTTGGAAAAGGCGATCACCAATATTTCCTGGGTGGATCTCTATAAGACCAGCCAGCCATCCGCAATCGGCAAGGATGATACCTATGATCTCTATATCTTTGACGGAATCATTCCGGAGACCCTTCCGGAACAAGGGAATTATCTCTTTTTCAATGCAGCGTCCGGAGAAGAGATCGTGGAGCAGGGGACTCTGGTTAATATTGCGCTGACCTTTGATGATTCGGAGATCACGAATTATGTATCGGATTTCACATTCGGTGCCAGCTCAGCATATTACTATGAACGTCCGATCTGGGCGAATTCATTTATCACAGGTGATAATAAATGTGTTGGATATTATGGAGAAACCGGTGGAAGACGGATTGCGGTGGTAGGCTTTGATATTCATAATTCGGATCTGGCGCTGCAGGCGGAATTCCCGATCTTAATGTCTAATTTGATGGATTATATGATGGTAAGCAGTCTTGTATCCGGAAAGGATTATACGACAGGAGATAAGATCAGCTTCAATGGTAACTTAAATGGATCGGCATTAAGTGTTACAGCACCGGACGGCGCAGTTACTACCTTAGAGGCAGCAGTCACGACCAGTGCCTATACTGATACGGATCAGGCGGGCGTCTATCACGTGACACAGACCATTGGAGATGAAGAGAAGGCAGAGACCTTTGTGGTCGCATTTCCGGTAAGCTTTGAATCTCATATTGACGGAGATTTGGTGGAGGATGAGGAGACCGAAGGCAGTGATGAGAAGAATCTGTCCGGCGGCAGAGATCTGAGGAATCTGTTGATCATACTGTTGTTGATCGCGTTGGCGATAGAGTGGGTTGTCTATATCAGGCAGCATTAGATAGAGTGGGTTGTCTATATCAGGCGGTATTAGATAGAATGGTTATCTGACAAGGAGAACTGGCATGAGTATTGAAATTACTAATCCGTTATGGCTTTTGTTAATTCCGGTGGTAGCTGCGGGACTGATCGTGTCCGGCAGATATTTCCGCATGCATAATAAAAAACGGAAGATCAAATATATGATCGTGCGGGGAATTATAGCGCTTCTGCTGATCCTGACTCTGGCAGGGCTTAGTGTGAAGATTACGACCAAGCAGATCACAACCCTGTTCCTTGTGGATATGTCGGACAGCAATGAGAAGAATCTGGACGAGGCAGAGAGCTTTATAAGGAGCCAGATCGAGAGTATGCCGAAGAAGAATCAGGTTGGCGTTGTTGTCTTCGGCGATAATGTATTGGTGGATCAATTTATCACGGATAAGAAGATCTTCTCGGAATTCACTTCGGAGCCGGTAAGCACAGCGACCAATCTGGAGAAGGCAGTATCGACCGCTCTCTCCATCTTTCCGGAGGATAGTGCGAAGCGCCTGGTTCTGATCACAGATGGTCTTGAAAATGCCGGAAGTCTGACGAAGATGGCCGGCTCTGTCACTTCAGCAGATGTGGATGTGAAAATCGTGAAGCTGACGCAGAAGATGGAAGAAGAGGTCTATGTCAGCGATCTTACACTTCCGGAATTCGTTCATGAGGGAGATAATTTTCAGGTCAAGGTCACCATTCAGAGTAATGTGGAGACACCGGCGGTCGTGAGCCTGTATTCCGGACGTACCCTAAGAGGTCAGTCTTCCGTGAATCTGACGCCGGGAACCAATCAGTTTGTATTTCAGGATGTCGGAGAGAAAAATGGAACGCAGGACTACCGAGTTATGGTCGAGGCTGTAAATGATACGGTAAGTATGAATAACGAGTACTGCGCATTTACACAGGTAGAGAGCAATCCTAAGGTGCTGGTGATCGAGGGAGAAGCCGGAGAGGGCGATCAGCTTGCGGCAATCTTAGATGCCTGTGGGGTGGAATATGATAAGATCACACCGACCGGAGCACCGGATGAATTGTCGGAGCTGGTACAATATAAGGCGGTCATTATGGTGAATGCCAATGCCTTTGATCTGAGGCAGGGCTTCTTGGATAATCTGGAAAGCTATGTAAGAGATTTTGCGGGGGGACTGATCTGTACCGGTGGCGATAACAGCTTTGCAATGGGGGCATATCAGGATACGCCGTTAGAGACAGTGCTCCCGGTCAATATGTTCTTAGAGGGTGAGACCAAGGTGCCGACTATGTCTGTGATTATGGTGATCGATCACTCCGGAAGTATGGCAGCAGCTGCAGATCGTGTTACAACTGCAACCTGCCTGGATCTGGCCAAGCAGGCAGCGATTACCGGTGCACAGACCATGCGGCCGCAGGACGAGATTGCAGTGCTTGCCTTCGATGACACTTACTCATGGGCGGTACCGATGACTTCTGCAGCGAATCAGTCTACGGTGGAATCCGGCATCATGACGATTACCGATGGTGGCGGAACCAGCATCTTTCCGGCTCTGAATGCAGCTGCTGATGAGCTGAATAAATCCAATTCCCAGATTAAGCATATTATTCTTCTGACCGATGGTCAGGATTATTATAATCAATACAATGAAGTGATCAATAAGATCAATAATGGCGGAATTACCTTATCATCCGTGGCGATCGGACCGGAATCCGACCAGCAGCTTCTGGAAATGCTGGCCAATCAATGTGATGGAAGGTACTATTACTGCGATGTCAGTACAGGACTTCCAAAGATCTTCGAGCAGGAGATCATTTTATCCGGAAAATCCTATCTGGTCAATGAAGAATTCGTTCCTGTGATTACAGCGAATTCCGAACTGATCGAAGGCTTGATGTCGGATGGAGTTCCTACGCTGCTGGGTTATATCGGTTCCTCTGCAAAGCCGCAGGCGACAGTGATATTGCAGTCAGAGGACGGAGATCCGATCCTGTCCACTTGGCAGTATGGGTTGGGACGCACAATCGCATGGAATTCCGATGCCAGCAATGAGTGGACGGCAAATTGGGCAACTTGGGATAATTATGTGCAGCTGTGGGATAATATGATTAATTATGTCGTGTCCAATACCTCCGTTGACGGAGATTCGCTGGAGGTGACACAGGAGGGGAATTCTGCCTTAATTACCTATCGGACAGAGGAGTTCGATCAGAATGCGAATGTAAAGGTGGTATGTACAGATAGTGATGGAAATACCCAAGAGATTCCGTTGGATCCGATCTCACCGGGAGAATATCAGGCCAGCATGACCATGGAGGAATTGGGAATCTATACCATCAGCCTGCAGAACTACCACGGGGAAGAATTAAAGAGCAGTATGATATCGGCGGTTGCCATGCAGTATTCACCGGAATACCGGTTTGACCTGGTCAGTGACAGCTTAGATGCCTTTGCTTCACAGGTTAATGCGGATTTTATCACCTATGATGCCAATGTTTTTGAAGAGCATATGCAGTCGGTACGGGCAAGAGCGAATCTGGCAATCCCGCTTCTGATCACAGCACTGATCTTATTCATGTTTGATATCATTGCAAGACGCATGAATATTGATTATATCGAATCCTTGGTGATGGGATTTCGGTCGATCCGCGGCAGGCCTAAGAACGAGGAGAAGCAGCAGGGCAATAATCAGAATAATAGGAAAAATAAGGCTCGGGCGAAGGATTCAGCAGAAAAAAAATCTCGGAATACGGATGGAAATGCACAGATGAAGGCAGATCCACGGAATACAGGCGGAAATGTGAAGGTGAAGACGGAGTCGCGGAATGTGGGTGGAAATGCTCAGGTGAATGCAGGTGCTCCGGATCCGGCGAAGGAAGAGAAGAAGCGCAAGAAAGAGAAGCCGGAAAAAGAACGTTCGAAGAATAAGAAGAACGTGAAGGAGAATCAAGAGCCGAGCCAGCAATCCTTAGACATGGAAGAATTGCTTCGTAAGAAGGAGGAGCGTAAATGGTAGAGACAATCAGTAAGATCTGGAATACGGTAATGGATTTGCCGGATCAATATAAGATTCTGATGTATATATATTTGATCATAGGATTTGTATTATTAATTAAAGGAGCCGATTTCTTTGTAGATGGCGCGTCGGCAGTGGCGAGACTGCTTAAGATCCCATCTGTTGTGATCGGACTTACGATCGTAGCTATGGGAACGAGTGCACCGGAGGCGGCGGTCAGCGTGACAGCCAGCATGAAGGGCAGTAATGAGATCGCAATCAGTAATGTTATTGGTTCCAATATATTCAATCTCTTGGTGGTCATTGGAGTCTGTGCCGCGATTAAGGCATTTGCAACAGATATGAATATCTTAAAACGGGATATGCCGGTGAATATTGCGGCTACCGTTTTGATGCTGATTTTTCTGCTGGATGGGAAGATCGGAAGAATTGAAGGTATTGTCCTTCTGATCTGTCTGGTGGTATATCTGATCGTGGTAGTGCGTTCTGCGCTGAATGATCGGAAGGCAGCAGCAGATTCCGGTTCGGAGGAAGAGAAGAAGATGCCGATCCCATTAATTATAGTGAGCATTCTGGGCGGTGTGATCGCTATCGTATGGGGCGGTGATCTGGTCGTGGATAATGCGCAGCGGATCGCGCTGTCCTTCGGAATGAGCCCGATGCTGGTAGGACTTACCATTGTTGCGCTGGGAACCTCTCTGCCGGAGCTGGTAACCTCTATCGTAGCCTCCCGGAAGGGAGAGAGTGGTCTGGCACTTGGTAATGCGGTAGGTTCCTGCCTGTTTAATATCTTATTTATTATAGGTATGTCAGCAACCATATCTCCGATCAGCCCGAGTGGTTCCAGTGTAGTAGAGAGTATCACCGATACCGGAATTCTTGCAGGAATAACGGTGTTGATGTTGATATTATCGGCAACCGGCAAGAAGGTCAGCCGGATCGAGGGCGTGATCTATGTATGCCTCTACTTTGCGTATATGGCATTCGCAATCCTGCGGTGTTATGTATTCTAAG
>CACZRT010000199.1 GCA_902783585.1 uncultured Lachnospiraceae bacterium
AACTATCGAAGGGAATATGGCAGCGAAGGCGGCCCGGTTCATGCGGATGCCTGACTAGAGATGAACAGGGGAATATGCATGAATGGAATACTCTAAGCATAAGCTAGTTAAAAACGGATACGGGATATGGATATTGGATTCTTAGAACTGGATCAGCTGGCTGATATCACGGATTGCAGGGAAGCTATCTTAAGTAATGATTATGCGGATTATGTGGTCACTTATAATGGAGACCGGCAGGCGCTTATAGATGAATTGGAAGGACAATGTCTTAAGCTGATCGATGACTACCTCGCGGTTGTGACGATTGCCAGAAAAGCGCCGGATCTGATCGACCTGGTGCCGCAGCTATACTCCATTATTCCCAAATGCTATGGGTTAATGGATCCGACCAGCCTGGAGGCGAGCGGTATTATTCAGGTGCAGAATCAGCCGGTGCTGAATCTGTCAGGCAGACAGACACTGGTTGGTATTATTGATACCGGCATCGATTATACGAACCGGATCTTCCGGCAGGCAGATGGGTCCAGCCGGATTATCGAAATCTGGGATCAGTCTGTTCAGACAGGTACGCCGCCGGAGGGGTTTGCTTATGGAAGTGAATATGGGAAGGATCAGATCGATCAGGCCTTACGATCCGAGGATCCGTACAGTATCGTTCCGTCAAGGGATGAACAGGGACATGGCACTTTTGTGAGCGGGATCATTGCAGGCGGGAGCGATGAACAGGGGAATTATACGGGAATCGCGACTGAAGCGGGAATATTGGTTGTAAAGCTCAAGCAAGCCAAAGAATATCTGCGGGAGTATTATTATATACGGGAAGAAGAGGTCTATCAGGAAACGGATATCCTCATGGCAATCTGTTATCTGCAGCTTCAGGCACGGAAGCGGATGCTGCCGATCTCGATCTATATCGGTGTGGGAAGCAATAGTGGGGATCATAGCGGCAGAGGACCGCTCCCTGCTTATTTATCAAGGCTTTGTACATCTCCGGGAATCGCAATTTCCGTTCCTGCCGGCAATGAAGGGAATGCAAGGCATCATAATTCCGGCGTGATAGGTGATACGGAGCTGTATCGTGTGGTCGAGGTGAATGTAGGAAATGATACTCCGGGAATCTATATGGAGGTATGGGGAAATGCGGAGAATGTCTATGCGGTTGGATTTGAGTCTCCGTACGGAGAGGTAGTGGAACGGATACCTCCGAGATTTTATACGAGACAAAGCATCCCGCTGTATCTGGAGCGGACGATCATAGATGTCGCATATTCCCTGATTGAAGGCTATACCGGCCGGCAGTTGATCGTTATCCGGCTGACGGCACCGACGGAAGGGATCTGGCGAATACGTCTGTATGCAGCAGGAAGTACGGAGAAATCCTATCAGATCTGGCTTCCTATACGGAACTTCGTGCCGGAGGATCTCTTCTTCCTACAGCCAACGCCGGATACAACGATCACGGAGCCTTCCACGGCAGCAGGGTGTATCTGTACCACGGCGTATAATCATATCACAAATGCATTGTATTTTGAGTCCGGGAGGGGGTATACTAGTCTTAATATGGTGAAGCCGGATCTGGCTGCACCCGGTGTAGATGTGTATGGCGCCTCCCTGACAGATGGTGTCTATGTAAGGAGAAGCGGTACCAGTGTGGCTGCGGCCCATATGGCGGGGGCAGTCGCATTATTCATGGAGTGGGGGAATTCCAGAGGGAATATGCCGGTCTTAAATGGTGTTCAGATCAAGCAGTATCTGATCCGGGGAGCACGTCGTACATCGGCGGGAGATTATCCGAATCCATTATGGGGATATGGGGCGTTAGATCTGTACGGTGCGTTTGCAACTCTTCAGCAGAGAAGTGATTCACAATAAGTGGAAAGGAAGTACATAGGAATGAGGAAGAAGATTCTGATATATAAGGCGCATATTGACGCGCTGCTCGCGTCTCCACCGGAGGATATTGATTATGAAGAGGAGCAGAAGAAGCATTTGATCCAGATCCAGTTCTTTATGCATGAACGTCTGGTACATGAGATTGTAATGGCATTGTTCGCGATTGCGACAGTTATGGTGTTTCTTGCGACGGTGATGTTGGAGAAGCTGATCCTTGTGGTTCTTCTTATGGCGCTTCTGGTGTTATTGGTTCCGTATGTGATGCATTATTATGTTCTGGAGAATTCCGTGCAATATATGTATGAACAATATGACGAAATGGAACGTAGAAAACAGGCTGGAAAGAAACAGTGATCGTTGGAGAAACAACAGGTAAGCTTTTATATGGATAAGAAATCCGGTTGGGATCATGAAGGGATCGAATAGTAACAGGCAGGGCTTTTGATGCTCTGCCTGTTATGAATGATTACCGCATGTTCGTGGATGTGCCGTAAGATGAGTTAGATGAGTTACCTGAACTGCTGGTTGAATTGTTGTTTGAATTCCTGTCGGAATCTGTAGTGCCATATCTGTAGGAATCGGTACGATGATAGCGGCCTGCAGTTACATCATTGACATAAGGATAGTCGGTATCATTCTGATCCATATCCGTGTCTGTAAAAGCTCCGCCCATGGAAGCGGTAGAGTCCGGAAGATCCCGAACGCCGTTGGTTGTGCCATCAATGACATTGCCGACTCCGTTGGTTGTGCCGTCAATGACATTACCTACACCGTTTGTTGTGCCGTCAATAACGTCACCCACGCCGTCTGCGGTACGATTGATGATGTCACTGGCTCCGTCTGCGACATGATTGACCGCCTGACCGGCATCATTTACCACATTCCCTGCGGTTTCTCCGGCTTTACGGGTCACATCGCTGACCGTATCACCAGCGTCGTTTACAATGCCGCTTGCGGTTCTCCCTGCGTCATTTACCACATTCCCTGCTGCATTTCCTGCGTCATTTACTACATTGCCTGCGGTTCTACCTGCGTCGTTTGCTGCATTCCCTACAGTATTTCCCGCATTTTCCGCTGTACGATCCCCGGCGGTATTGCTGCAGCCGGTCAGGCTTAAGCCAAGAACCAGGCAGCAGGAACTGAGGATTACAGCCATTTTTAATTTGTTCATAATTCATGCTCCTTTCCATGTACTTGTCAAATGCCGGCAAAGAATACTTTATAAGCATTATGATCAACTTACAGACATAGTATGAGCATTTTGTATAAAATTATTCGGTGAATGCGAAGTGTCAAAAACGGTGAGAATAAGATAAGAATCGGAACAGTTCATCAGAGAGTCATACGGTCAGTGAGGAAGAACGGTTCATCAGAGGGACATACGGTCAGAAATGGTGATCTGCTCATATCGGGCATGATAATCCTCTGAGGACATGCCTACGATATAATTTTTGATATAATTTTTTTCGGAGCCTTTTTTATGAAGGACGTCCACCGCTTTATTATATGCGATTGCGGCGTCGATTTCATTATCATAATGTCCCAGAATATAATTACCGCGAACGTGAATACTGGCAGTATAGAGGATGTGTCCTTTTTTGGTTTCTTCATGAACGCCCATATACTGATTGATGACCTTGATATTCTCATAGCGATAGTCCGTATTATCGCCATTGACAAAGATATAATCCTTATCTGCAACCGCAAATGGATGAATGCCGTAACGGGAGAGAATGCCGTACTGACTTCCGTAATGACATATAAATAAGTATCCCCCTTTTTGCTGGATCGTATGCGAAGAATAGAAGAAGAGGTCGTCCCGGTCGAACTTCAGACTAAGCTCCGGCGTCAGATGATAGAGGAAATAATTGGAATACAGATAGATTGGCGTCTTGATGTAGATACCGTTATTACGCAGATTGGTTAGCGATACATATTTATGAAAGGGCAAGGCCATAGAAGGATCATAAGCTTCTACATCGGTACGGTCTCCGTTCAGGATCGCGGAAGCTTCAAGATAAGCCTTGGAGCCTTCTTCGGGACTGGCAAAGCCGCCGAGACTGATATGCTTTCGATTATAGGTAATGGAAGCACGGTAATAGACGGATCCGTCCGAATAATATGCGGTTGTGATTCCCGGAAGCTGTTCCTTCATAAGATCTAAATCTCTTTCTGATAATAAGTAGAGTCGGACGATAAGCCGGGTTATGTCGTTGGGTGATCATCCATCTAATCCATTTGTTGCCAAATGGCTTGAGCGACCTACCCGAAAGCACAGCGGGCAACTGTATCGCTTTCTGTTCGGTCTTGCTTCGGGTGGAGTTTACATGTGCCCTGTCTGTTACCAGCCAGGCGGTGGGCTCTTACCCCGCCATTTCACCCTTACCTGATCTCAGGCGGTATATTTCTGTTGCACTGGTCTGGGAGTCGCCTCCACCGGACGTTATCCGGCACCCTGCCCTGTGAAGCCCGGACTTTCCTCACCTGCAGCCTTTCGGCTCCTGCAGCCGCGATCACCTGTCCGACTCATGGGGAAATTGTAACAGATTTATAAATCCTTGTAAAGAAGTGGAAAGCGGAGACTTGAACAGATGATCCTTCCAACGCTCCGATCATCAAAAAATCGAAAAAAAGGGAATACCACAACATCTTGTGGTTTCGACAAAAGATGATTTGTAATTTTAAACAATTCAGAAACCAAAAATTGGTAATTTAGCCGAAAACGAGGCATTTTGCTTGACCTTTTAGGGGGTAGAGAATATAATAGCAACACAGATGTAACAAATATGTAACATTTTGCAACAAGTAGGTAACACTTGAACAGGTACTCCGCATGAGACAGTGATGATTACGATGATAGGAGTGCCGGGAAGGGTAGGAACATGGAAAATCAGGTGAAGCAGCTCCTGAATAATGTAAAGACATATTGCAAGCGGATCGCACTTCTTACAGTTTCCGTAGCTTTTGCAGCCGCAATATTGATTACATTAGGAAGTGAAGCGGCCAAGAATGTTCTGGCGTTTGCGCCGGTACAGGCAAGTGGTTCTACGAAAGAAAATGTGGAATATGCATTTGGGGAACTGAAGATCAAGGATTATAGTGTTATACAGAATGAAAAGATGGTAGAGCAGGCTCTTGCCATGGCTGGTGAGATCGAACCGGAAATTGCTGATGTAGAAGAAAAGCCGACAGAGATTGTGGCATCTGCAGATGATTCAGCAGCGAGAGAGGCTGCTGTGGCAGCGCCGGTATATGCGAATGCAGCATCAATTCCGGGATATGAGTATATTGGTACGTATGTGACCACCGGTTACTGCCCTTGCGCAAGATGCTGTGGTAAGACAAACGGAATTACCGCGAGCGGTATTGTGGCAACTGCCAATCATACAATAGCAGCTGATACCAGTGTATTGCCATTTGGTACGCAGGTGGTGATCAATGGACAGGTATATACAGTAGAAGACCGGGGTGGAGCAATCCGTGGCGGAAGAATTGATATCTTCTTTGCCAGCCATCAGGAAGCTCTGAATTACGGAAGAAGAAGTGTGGATGTGTATCGTTATGTCGGTGTGGGTGAGAATACCTCCTCCGAGGAGATAAGCAGTCAGGAGACGGAAGCCTCTACAGAATTGTTATTCGTATCTTCAGAAAGCTCCACAGAAACCGCGCAGGTTACAGAGAACTCCACAGAAGCTGTGAATACAACCGTTGTATCCGCCGAAACGAGTACACAGGAGGCATCGGTTGATCCTGCTGTAAGCGAAAGCACAGAAGTGGTTGAATAAGCTGGATCGGACAGGATGAGATAAAACAGAAGAACGAATCATAGATTATTAGCTAAAATGGCAAAAGAAATCCCTATATTTTGTTGTATAGGGATTTTTTTTGTGTTACAATGTATTTTGTGTCGGTTTGCAAAAAAGCAGAAGCATAGCATATCTATAACTGACAGGATCTGAAGGGATAACGGTAAGATCCCCTATACGATAAGAAGAGGTCACAGCATTGATTCATCCAAGAGAAGAGTACAGTTCAACCTATTTAATTCCATATCAGGAGTTCTTTGACAAGGGATATCGGGCGATCATCTTTGACATTGATAATACCCTTGTCCCGCACGGAGCTCCGGCGGATGATCGTTCCCGCAAGCTATGCCGTCATTTGAAGGATATGGGTTTCTCCCTGTGTCTGTTATCGAATAACCACAGCAGACGGGTAGAACCCTTCGCCAAAGAATTGGGAACCCTATATATTGCATCTGCTGCGAAACCTACGAAAAAGGGATATCTTCGGGCGGCGGAACTGCTTCACGTGGATGCTGACCAGATCTTATTTGTCGGCGATCAGATTCTGACGGATATTATTGGAGCCAACCGGGTAGGATATTACAGTATTTTGGTGGCGCCTATTCAGAAGAAGGAAGAGATACAGATCGTGCTTAAGCGGTTTCTTGAACGGATCTATCTGTTCTTTTACCGCAGAAGTAAGAAATACAAAGGGGATCATCCGGACCGGAAGCGGTATGAGGATAATATTCCGGAGGAATACCGCTAAGAATGTCAGAATCCGGCTGGCTGGAATATAATACAATTGACCAGAGTATATTGGACAGAACATAAAGAGGCAGAATAGATTGGACAGAACATAATGGGGAAGAATAGAACGGGTAGAACATAATTTAAAAAACAGAACGGACAGAGTGTAGTGGGGAAGAATAGAACGGACAGAGTATAATGGGGAAGAATGGAACGAAGATCGGGAATTAAGATGATGAAGATAGATGGAAAAACCAGGGTTTGCGGATTGATCGGAGATCCGGTAGAGCATACGTTGTCACCGGTGATACATAATAGTCTGAATGAACTGCTCTCCTATAATAGTGTCTATGTGCCGTTTCATGTGGAGTCTTCCGGACTTCATGAGGCGATAACGGGTGCATACGAACTGGGAATTCAAGGACTGAATGTCACAGTACCGCATAAGAACGCGGTCTGCCATATGGTGACATCCCTTGACCCTATAGCAGAAGGGATTGGTGCAGTGAATACCCTCGTTCGGGATGAAGAAGGGCACGGATATAAGGGATATAATACAGATATGCCCGGTTTACTTCGTGCTATTACATCGGATGGTATCACACTTGCCGGGGAAACGGTGATCATTCTGGGGGCCGGTGGGGCTGCCAAAGCGGTCGCTTATATGTGTATGAAGGAACAGGCGGATACGATCTATATTCTGAATCGGACAGTCGAGAAGGCTGCAGCGATCGCGGATCACATGAATACACTGTTCGGGGAGAACCGGATGCAGGCGGCTTCCTTAGAGGAATACCGGAACCTATTCTGCGAACAGCCGGATACAAAGAAGTACGTGGTCTTTCAGTGCACATCGATGGGGCTGTGTCCGAGAAATGACGCCGCAGCCATTCACGATATGGATTTCTATCAGCAGGTGAAGGTGGGATTTGATCTTATCTATAATCCGGCAGAGACCAGATTCATGAAATATGTGAGATCCGCCGGCGGACAGGCATATAACGGATTGAAAATGTTATTATATCAGGGGATCATCGCCTACGAGCTGTGGAATGAGTGTATGATATCGGAGGAGCTTGCAGAGGAGGTCTATGATCGTCTGTATGAGGCGATTCATCCGGCGTCGGATAATCTGGTACTGATCGGCTTTATGGGAAGCGGGAAGACCACTGTGGGACAAATTCTTAAAAAACATGGATATTCCTTGATTGATACGGATGATTATATTGAACAGAGCGAAGGTATGACGATCAAGGAAATCTTTGATACCCATGGAGAAGCTTATTTTCGCGAGGTGGAGACACGTACCTTAAAGGAATTGATAGAAACTACCCATCATGCGGTAATCTCCACCGGAGGAGGAATGCCGCTTCGAAGAGAGAATGCAAGGCTTTTGCGGGAATTAGGTACGGTATGGTACTTAAGAGCCGGGGAAGAGACGATATGGAACCGTGTGAAGAAGGATACTTCACGTCCGCTTCTTCAGTGTGAGGACCCGAAGGGCAGAATTCATGAACTGATGCAGGAGAGGGAACCAATTTACAAGAAGGCGGCACGGGCAGAGCTTAAGTGCGATGACCGGTCTCCGGAAGCGATAGCGGAGAGGATTCTTCAGGTGCAAAGCGGCAGAGCGGAGCAGCACAACTGACGGAGCAGGATTATAAGGGTATTGTGCCGATACCGTATAAGGAGGACAGAGTATGAGTATATTGATCATGAACGGACCGAATCTGAATTTCTTGGGGAT
>CACZRT010000200.1 GCA_902783585.1 uncultured Lachnospiraceae bacterium
AAGCCATGAGAGCGGTTACAAGGATACGGCTGTGGCATGCTTAAAATATTGAAAAGTAACGAATGGAGATATACCAAAATGAAAACAAGAAAATTAGCGGCAATCATAATGTCAGTGATCGTATGCGTCGGACTGATGCTTTCCGGCTGCGGCAAGGGTTCCGGTGCCAACGGAAATAATGATCAGGAGGCGTCCGGCGGGAAGGATCCGTCGAAGGTATGGGTATTAAGAGTCGATGATAATGATGTCTATCTGAATGAGGTGAATTTCTATGCCCTTTCTTTATTAGAAGGAATGGGTGTGGAGAAGGGCACGGATATGAGCACCTATTATAGTGAAAGCTATCCGACGCTGGATTCCGCATTTAAGGCACAGCTGCTGCTTCAGATGCGTCAGACCAAGATTCTGTATCAGAAGGCAGTGGAGCGCGGAATCACGCTGACCGCTGATGAAGAGGCCGAGATGAACGATCTGGTAGATGCCTTTATTGAGAATTATGATTCTGAGACACAGGAAAAATATGGGCTTGACCGTGAGGTGCTGGTCAAGATCTACACAGAAATGGGTATGATCAAGAAGTTAGAGAATACCCTGATGGAAGAGACAGAGTATGAGAATCTGGATTACGGTACCTTCTATAACTTTGTATTTCTGACGATCAAACTCGATGATAATGGTAACGGCGTGCTTGATGAGAGCGGTAATTATGTGGAGCTTTCCCAGAGCGAGATCGATGCACAGAAGGAAAAGGCCGATGAAGTCCTTACCCGCCTGAAGGACGGAGAGGACCCGGAAAGTCTGATCAAGGAGTATGACCTGTCGGCAACCTCCGGCATTCTTCATGCGACCTCCGACAGCATTCAGAGCACTTATAAATTAAAGGACGGCGAAGTCAGCAACGTCATTCAGAATGATTTTGGATATACCATTGTGAAGATGGTATCGGTCGTTGATAAGGAATATACGGATACCGTCAATGTCTATAATGAAAGCTCGACAAAGAGCAGCGCAGTAGAGGATCAGGAGCAGGCATGGTTCGATTCTTACTTCTTCTCTGCAGATGATGTGGACAGCGAGGTATGGAGCAAGTTCACATTCCAGGATTTCCTGTAGGTTGTAGTGTGGAGGACACGGATAGATGCAAGGTATTCGGAAATGGAAATTATACAGTCTGGCTTTGGTGCTTGTGGCGGCGTGTATGCTGACAGCCTGTCAGGGTAATCTTGCTGATGAGGAGGCAGAACAGATCACGGTATTTACGGTCGGAGATGAGGCGGTATATTTAAACGAGGTCTGGATCTATGCCAAGACCATTCAGCAGGAATATGAGAAGAACTACGGCGCCGGAATCTGGACGGTGGAGCTTCAGAATGACAAGGGACAGGCACAGACGGTTGAGGATATTACCAAGGAAGATATTATAGAAGAGATTCTTCAGGTCAAGGTTCTGAATCAGAAAGCAAGCACATTTGGTATCGCACTGACGGCAGAAGATCAGGCAGGCATTGAACAGCAGGCTAACAGCTTTATGAATGGTCTGACGGATGCGGATAAGGAAGAAACCGGGATCACCTATGAGCTGGCGGTAAGCGTCTATGAAGAGAACATGATCGCCGGCAAGGTGTACGAGCGGATCATGGCCGACGGAAGTGTGGAAGTATCGGATGAACAGTGCAGACAGACGAAGATCTACGATCTCTATTTCCCGATCTATGCGGAAAATGAGGATGGCGAGTTCAAAGCAATGTCTAAGGAAGATCGGATCAAGCAGTATGATAATGCCAAGGCTGCATACGATAAGATCACTGCGGACGAGGACAGCGTAAGTATTGAAAATGCGGCTTACGAATTCGGAGCAGATGAATCCTCCTTCTATACTATGTCCAAAAGCGAATATATCACGCAGTACGGGGTTGAGATCACGGATCAGCTCTACGAATTGAAGGATGGAGATTATCTGGGAATTATCGAGAGCGAATACGGATATCACATCTTCCAGATGGTCGCCCTGACTGACGCCGAGGCGACGCAGAGCAAGAAGCAGGAAATGGAAGAGGAACTGAAGCGGGAGTACTTCAATACTACCTTCCAGTCCTATCTTGACGAGCTCGATTCTTCCTGGAAGATGTCCAAAAATGTAGATGAGGAAGCCTGGAATCTGATCCGGTTTGCGCCGGAATCGGAGAGTACGGAAGAGAAGTAAGTGCCCCGAAACATCCAAAAA
>CACZRT010000201.1 GCA_902783585.1 uncultured Lachnospiraceae bacterium
GATATTGATATAGATATTGATATAGATGGAGACACCAGCGCCTCATTTAAATATGGTTATCGTATTAATAAAAAAGATTATAAGTGTTAAATGATATGCTTTTATATGCCATATGGTGGGATGAATCTATAGAAAGACAATATGCTATATAATGGCAAAGATCAATCATTAATTGGAATGTAATAGGAGGAATTAACATGGAGGTTAGAAATTGTAAGAACTGCGGTAAGATGTTCAACTATATCGGCAAGCCGATCTGCCCGGGCTGTGAGAAGGCATTAGAGGAGAAGTTCCAGGTAGTAAAGCAATTCATCAAGGACAATCCGAATGCTTCTATTAATGAAGTGGCAGAGGAGAATGAGGTGTCTGTCAATCAGATCAAGCGTTGGGTACGTGAGGAGCGTCTGATGTTCTCTGAATCATCTATGGTTGGCTTGGAGTGTGAGAGCTGCGGAACCATGATCCGAACCGGACGGTTCTGTGAAGCCTGCAAGCAGAAGCTTGGCAATTCCCTGAACAGTCTGATCGAGAAGCCGAAGCCTGCAGAGCCGGAGCGTAAGAAGAAGGAAGCAGCAAGAATGCGGTTCCTGGATAATTAGTCAATAAACTATATAGATATATGAGCGGCATGCCGGATGAATGTGGAAGTTCGTCCGGTATGTTTTTTTAATTGAAACTAATGATATGCATGCATTGAACTCACCAATCTCGGGCGGTATGGCAAGTCAAGATGTTTTTTGGTCTTAATCTGTCTGATATTCCTTAGAGTTATAGGAAAGTATCTTTATTCTGTTTTGATGTGTCATTTGTACGTTAGCGCAATAAAGCGTTGCATTATTAAAGCAAGTGTGATATGATGCTTATGTTCTGCCGTTGATAGGGCAGAACAAGAAGAATAGTTATGATAGAAGAGGAGCAAGAAGAAATGGCAGTTAAGATTGCGCTACTTGTTGTGTTCTTCGGAATTATGATCGCTGTGGGCGTCTATTCCAGAAGGAAGGCAACGAATGTGAATGACTTTGTATTGGGAGGAAGAAGCGTCGGACCTTGGATGACGGCATTTGCTTTCGGTACGTCGTATTTTTCTTCCGTCGTATTTGTCGGGTATGCAGGGCAATTCGGTTGGAAATACGGAATGGCGTCTACCTGGATCGGACTGGGCAACGCCTTCATCGGAAGTCTGATGGCCTGGGTGATTTTAGGAAGAAGAACCCGTGTTATGACGCAGAAGCTGAATTCCGCGACCATGCCGGATTATTTTGGCAAGCGGTATGAGAGCAACGCATTGAAGATCGCGGCTTCCGTGATCGTATTTGTATTCCTGATCCCATATACAGCTTCTATATATAATGGACTTTCCCGCTTATTTGCAATGGCATTTGATATTCCGTATGCAGTCTGCATCATCGTCATGGCAGTCCTGACCGGTGTCTATGTCATCCTCGGAGGATATATGGCAACGGCAATCAACGATTTCATTCAGGGAATCATCATGTTGATCGGAATTGTAGCAGTCATTGTGGCAGTGTTAAATGGACATGGCGGTTTCTATGAGTCAGTTCGTCAGCTCTCCTTGATTGAAAATGATATTCCGATCTCAGCCGGTCAGGTTGGCGCATTTACCTCCTTCTTAGGACCGGACGTTGCGAATCTGTTCGGTGTTGTTGTTCTGACCTCCCTCGGAACCTGGGGACTTCCACAGATGGTACATAAATTCTATGCGATCAAGGATGAACGCGCAGTCAAGACCGGAACAGTAGTATCCACCGTATTTGCGGTAATCGTATCCGGCGGATGTTATTTCCTGGGTGGATTCGCACGGTTGTATTCCTCTGATCCTGCAATCTACAAAGAAGACGGTGGAGTTATGTATGATGCGATCGTACCGCAGATGCTGTCAACATTGCCGGATATCATGATCGGTATTGTGATCGTACTGGTGCTGTCAGCTTCCATGTCTACATTATCGTCACTGGTACTGACCTCCAGCTCTACCCTGACGCTGGATCTGATCAAAGGAACCTTTGTTAAGGATATGAAGGATAAGACACAGATGATCATTATGCGCTGCCTGATCGCATTCTTCATCATCCTGTCTGTCGTTATCGCATTAAAGCCGCCTACATTCATCGCACAGCTAATGGGTATCTCATGGGGCGCGCTGGCTGGAGCCTTTCTTGCGCCATTTATGTATGGCTTATACTCCAAGAAGGTTACGAAGGCATCTGTATGGGCAAGCTTCATTGTCGGCGTAGGCTTCACAGTTGTGAATATGATCCTGACGCTTGCAGGTCATCCGATCATCGCATCCCCGATCAATGCCGGAGCAGCAGCAATGGTTGCCAGTCTGGTAGTCGTACCGGTTGTCAGCCTGATCACACCGAAGATGGATGCCAAGAAGGTAGACGATATCTTCACCTGTTACGATCAGAAGGTAACGGTATCCGAGAAGACCTCCCTCGGAGAGTCCTAGATTGCGCTTCCTATATGTGTAATTATCGGAACTTTTATTGACACTAATATTGACAC
>CACZRT010000202.1 GCA_902783585.1 uncultured Lachnospiraceae bacterium
CATTTGCCGGAGAATACCAAGACCATTGATGAGGTAGGAGAGATCAAGATCGACCAGGTGGTGATCGGTTCGTGCACCAACGGACATATTACGGATCTGCGGATCGCCGCCGGGATCATGAAGGGCAGAAAGGTTGCAAAGGGGCTTCGCGTGATCATCATTCCTGCTACACAGGCAATCTATCTTCAGGCGATGGAGGAAGGACTCTTAAAAGACTTCATCGAGGCAGGGGCGATCGTAAGTACACCGACCTGTGGTCCTTGCTTAGGCGGACACATGGGAATCCTGGCAGCAGGCGAGCGTGCCGTAGCGACCACCAACCGGAACTTCGTTGGGCGTATGGGACATGTGGAATCAGAGGTTTATCTTGCGTCACCGGCGGTAGCGGCAGCATCCGCGATCACGGGTAAGATTTCATGTCCGTGTGAATTGGAAAAGAATTTTTGATCATACTTGTTTAATTCCGTGCCATATGTTATAATTCGACTGATCCGGAATTGAATTCCGAATTAGTCGAATTATAGGAGGCGCTATGGATTATATTAATCGAACAATAGAAGATATTATTCAAAGTTCTTCACATACCTTTAAATCCGTTCTTGTGACAGGAGCGAGACAGACAGGGAAATCGACATTATTAAGACATTTATTTCCTGATGTCAAAGCGGTATCCTTTGATGATCCATTTATAGAAGAGCAGGCAAAGGAGAATCCGGATATGTTCATGACACTGAATGAACCGCCTGTATTTCTGGATGAGATACAATATGTTCCGTCACTATTCCGGTATATTAAGATGGCTTGTGATAATAGTAATCAGAAGGGATTATACTATCTGTCAGGATCACAGCCGTTTAAACTTATGGATTTGGCATCGGATTCCTTAGCAGGTAGGATTGCGATTATTGAATTAGCACCACTTTCTCTGCGGGAAATCATGGGAAGCTCTTGTAAGACACCATTTCTTCCAACGATGGAATATATCAAGGAACGGAATGGAGAAGCGAAGAAACCGGATAATATTTGGAAGATCATTCATCGTGGTGGATATCCGGAACTTCAGAATCCCGATGTAGATTGGGGAATCTTCTTCTCCAGCTATATTAAGACCTATCTGGAGCGGGATGTCAGAGAATTAGCGGCTGTGCAGGATTTGGATGCGTTCCGTAGATGTATGGTGGCATGTGCCGCTAGAACCGGACAGATGCTGAACTACTCTGGTATAGCTGATGAGGTTGGTAAAGATGCCGGAACGATCAAGAACTGGATATCCATTCTGGAGGCATCAGGAATCATCTATATATTGGAACCATTTTCCAATACTGCTTTGAAACGGGTAATCAAAACGCCTAAGTTATATTTCAGGGATACCGGCTTGGCGGCATATCTGACAAGGTGGCTGTCCCCGGAGACTCTGGCAAATGGAGCAATGAGCGGCGAATTCTTTGAGACCTATGTTATATCTGAGATCTTGAAGAGTTTTTCGAATCGAGGACTTGATTACAGGTATTTCGTGTCATACTATCGGGGAAAAGATAAGAAGAAAGTGAAGAAGAATGGTGAGACCGTTCAGGAAGAGGCTGAGATTGATTTTATCATAGAAGAGAATGGAATCTTATATCCGATAGAAATAAAATCAATCAGTAAGGCAAATGCGGATATGACATCGGCATTCCGCGTGTTGGATGACATATCGGAGAAGAAGCGTGGTATGGGTGCAGTAATCTGCAGCTGTCCGATGCCGGGAAGTCTAAGAGAAAATATATTGCAAATACCATACTGGTATATATAGGTATTTTGTGCATGAGATTAGTTAATATGGCGACAACGATGTTGATTGCTATCAAATAACAGGAGGTATATAGAATATGAAAGCACATGGAACTGTCCATAAGTATGGAGATAATGTAGATACAGATGTTATTATTCCGGCGAGGTACTTGAATTCGTCCGATCCGGCGGAGCTTGCCAAGAATTGTATGGAGGATATTGATCCGGACTTTGTGAAGCGGGTTCAGCCGGGAGATATCATGGTAGCTAATAAGAATTTCGGCTGCGGCTCCTCCAGAGAGCATGCACCGATCGCGATCAAGGCATCCGGTATCAGCTGCGTCATCGCAGAGACCTTTGCCAGAATCTTCTACCGCAACGCGATTAATATCGGTCTTCCGATCATTGAATGCAAGGAGGCTGCGGATGAAATCGATGCAGGCGATGAGGTCGAGATCGACTTTGACAGCGGTATGATCTATGACCGGACGAAGGGTACAGAATACAAAGGTCAGGCATTCCCACCGTTCATGCAGGAGATCATCAAGGCAGAGGGTCTGGTGAACTATATTAATAAGAAGAATTAGATAATCAGATGTTAGATGAATGTTTCTTAAGAATTCGGAATCTGAATCGTGACGATCGTGCCGCCACTCATGAGCGGACCGATCGTCAGGGTTCCGTGACACATGAGTGTCAGACGTTCCCGAATATTATTCAAAGCAATATGCGGTTCCGTGTCGTCATATTCGACGAAGCTGGAACCGTTATTTTTAATTGTAATCTCGCTGCCATGTTCCGTCTTGCGGGTCTGGATGTGGATGTTTAATGGTTCTGCATCCGGATCTAACCCGTATTTTACCGCATTTTCCACGATTGGCTGCAAGGTAAGCGGCGGAAGCCGGAAGCTGGTATGTGGCGTGTCATAATGCACAACGATCATATTCTCATATCGTACCTGTTCTACTGCCAGATATGCCTGTGTATGCTCTAATTCTTCGTGAAAGGGGATCGTATTCTCCTTCACGATAGCTGTAAAATTCTTCCTCAGATAATTATTGAAATTAAGTATTACCTGCTGTGCCTTGTCAGAATCCTGCTTGCACAGATAATAGATACTCGTCATGGTGTTATAGATAAAGTGCGGACGCATCTCAAGCACGGTAATGCTGGCGCGCTGTCTCGCATTGATTTCCTGCTGCCTGATATATTGATCCATTTGGTCTGTGAGTATGAACATGACCATAACGAAGGCAGAAATGGACGTTCCGATCACGGTCAGAAGCAGACCATAAGAGAACATCTGAACTACCATGCATATGAAAGGAACGGACAGATAGATGGCAAATGCGATTCTTTGCTTTGGCTGAAAGGCAGATCGCTTGTAAATGAGCAGTCCGAGGTTGAATAACATAGAGAAAACGAGCGGAATCAGCAGAATTGGATACCAGGGACCGCGATGATAGATATTATCCTGCGTAATGTAATAGATACCGGTGGTAAATTGGGTAATAACGAGCAGAATCAAATAGATTCCCCATAGCGAGCTCGATATATACAGAAAGCTGCTCTTCTTGATGTTCTCTCCTGCGCAGACAAGCATATAATAAGTGAGGAGCGGCATTAGTATAGAAGAGAATAAGGATTCTCCAAAGACTGCAAGCTTTGACAGCAGGTAATGATCCGGGCTCAGAAGAATCAGTGATATCTGAGAGATCAGATCGAAAGCAATGTACGCATTCAGTATGGAGAAGAAGATGATAAAGAATGTCCGCTGATTCTTTCTGATATAAGGGAAGGCGATTACTAAGAACAAGCCTAAACCGGCGATTTCAAAGCCTCCTACCGCGATCGCAAAATTCGTCAGATCGATCCAATTCGTCATGTCAGGACCTCCACTTAATAGGGTAGCGCAGCTTGTCAAGCTGTTTTCTCACATCTTCGGCAGATAACGGTTTTAGTACAAAGCCGGATGCACCGGTATCCCATGCGCGTAACGAATAATCCATATATGCGGTCAGAAAGATCACATTCGTTCTCGGATTGATCTCTAACAGCTCCCTGCACAGATCGAATCCACTTATTTTCCCCATCTCAATATCCAGAAATGCCAGTGCGATCCGATTCGAGTTTGCATATTTGATCGCGTCAGACGGTTTGGTAAAGCCGGTAATCGAGGCATTCGGCATAACCTCTTCTAAGATTGGAAGACCGCCGGATAAGATGATCTTCTCATCATCGACTAGGATCACATTCGGTATCTCCTCTGCAAGCTCCACGTTTGTCAGAAGTACCTGCATATCAATATCCAGACATTCTGCGATACGGGAGAGCAGGAGCGTGTCCGGAATTCGGTTTCCGTTTTCCCATTTTGCAACTGTCGAGCGATCTACATACAGAAGCTCTGCCATCTGCTTCTGGGACAGATTCCGCTCTGTACGAAGCTGCTTTAATGTATTGGCAAATGATTGATCCATGATCTTGTTACCTCACAGGTGTTTCATATGCTCTTGCAAGTAAGCATTTCAATTACGTTATACCATGAACTTTCTGCATAAGCGACGATCACCTCGAAAACAGCGTTTTCTCGGTGTCCGTTGCACTCAAATGGTCACTTCCTCATGTCAATCGGCATGCAAGCATGCCCTGACATTCGTTGTGACCGCTCTCGTCGCTTATACGCTCATTATACCATAATTAATCCGGAATCAAAGAACAAGAAAATAAATGTGGCAAAATGCCACACTCTCTTGCAAAAGCCGAAAATCCTGTTGTAAAATAAAAATCGTATTCAAAAGCTAACCCCTTTTGATATGTTCTTCCCCGCGTATCCCTTTTCAGTTGATTCTGATTTCCCCTCAACATGCGGGGAAGAACCCCTTTCCCCAAAAGTAATACAAGCAATAGGAGGGGGATTTTTCGATGAAGCAGGAAACAATAAGATTCTTGGTATAAGATTCAGCCGATAATAAAATAATGAAATAAGGATATCGGAATCTATGGTTATGGGTATCATAGATCCCGTTTTTTTATTTGCTTATGTGTGTCTGGCGGCGCGTTTCTAACAGTTGAAAGTTCTGAATCCGTCCGGTAGTGGGAAGGATATAGTCGAAAGCAGGGGTGCCCATCGTGAGGTGGAATCTGAAAGATACTTAAAAATGTGCCACAAATCTTGATTTTTTTTTGATTTGTGGCATAATAATTGAATAAACCATAGAAAGAGGTGGTTGGATATGTTTATAAAGAGAGAAAGATACCTTGAAAAGATACGACCTTTTTATGATGCAGACCTTATAAAGGTTCTTACAGGAGTCAGACGCTGCGGAAAATCCGTGTTATTGGAACAGATAGAGGAAGAACTTAGAGAGCGCGGATATGATGATAATCATATCATCAAGATCAATTTTGAGGATATGCAGTATGAGAAGATTCGCAATGCAGAGCGCTTGAACAAGTATATTACCGACAGGGTGATGGATAAGAATAAGTATTTGATTTTTTTGGATGAAATCCAGCATGTACGAAGTTTTGAGAAGGTCTTATCTTCTTTGAGAGCAACCCTTAATTGTTCCATATTCATTACCGGGAGTAATTCAAAGCTGTTGTCTGGGAAAATGGCTACACTTCTGGTTGGAAGATGTATAGAGTTCAGGATTATGCCCTTTTCTTTTGCTGAAGGCTATGAGTATTGCAAGCAATTAGGAAAGGAACAGTCGCTTGATGAATTATTCATTGACTATATTAACTGGGGTGGGCTTCCTCTTCGGTTTTCCTTTCATCGGGAAGGAGATATAAAAAAGTATATAGAGCAGACTTATCAAGGGATTCTGGATAAAGACATCATTACGGAACGGTCGAAGATTAACAGGCAGAATTTTGAGAAAATAGCCGGCTATATCATGGCAAATGCCGGTAAGGAGTTCTCAGCAAAAAATATAGAAATCTATTTTGAAAATCAGGGTGAGGAGCAGGTGGATAAGAAGACAATATACCGATACCTGGATAAGATGGAAAAGGCATGTTTGATAGATCGTGTAAAGCGGTTCAATATAGTCGGAAAACAGGCAATGACCTATGTGGAAAAGCAGTATGCAGTCGATACCGGCTTTAGAATGGTCAATACGAACCTTGTTAATATAGAGGATACATTTTTTCTTGAGAATATAATCTATAATGAGCTTATTTCTAGAGATTATGAAGTATTTGTCGGTAAAACGTACAAAGGTGAGATAGATTTCGTAGTCATAAATGGCAGAAAAAAGTGTTTTATACAGGTTGCCTATTACCTGAGCGGACAAGAGACGATTGACAGAGAATTTAGTGCGTTTAAGCCGATCAGTGACGCTGCTCCGAAATATGTCTTATCATTGGACCGATTAGATTTTTCACGAGATGGCATTGCACATATCAATATTATTGATTTTTTGCTTGGAAAGAAAGAACTAATACTAACATAGTGCCACAAATTGCGAAAAAATATAAAATTGTATTTTGTCATTGAAAATTAGACATAAATGTTTTAAGATATATGTTAGTTTTTTTATACGATGGGCTTATTGGGTGAGTGAATATTTACTGATAAGGGCCTTAAGATTTCATTTTTTAATATAGATAATACTTATTTTATATAGAAGGGAAGTAATAACATGGACAAGAAGATTGCAGTCATTAAGGGTGACGGAATCGGACCGGAGGTCGTGACACAGGCCATGAAGGTCTTAGATGCCATTGCTGAAAAATATGGACATACCTTTCAGTACGAACAGATTTTAATGGGAGGATGCTCGATCGATGCACACGGCGTTCCGCTTACAGATGAAGCGATTGCGGTTGCCAAGGCATCCGACGCGGTTCTGCTTGGTTCCATAGGCGGGAATACGACCACTTCCCCTTGGTATAAGCTGCCGCCGAATCTTCGTCCGGAGGCCGGGCTGCTTAAAATCCGTAAGGAGCTGAATCTGTTTGCAAACTTAAGACCGGCTGTCTTATATCCGGAATTGAAGGGTGCCTGTCCGTTAAAAGAAGAAATCTCGGATAAGGGCTTTGATATGATGATCATGCGGGAGCTGACCGGAGGACTGTACTTCGGCGAGCGTAAGACAGTGGAAGAAAATGGCGTCTTGAAAGCCTATGATCAGCTGACGTATGATGAGAATGAGATTCGGAGGATTGCCATTCGCGGCTTTGATATTGCAAGGAAGCGTAAGAAGAAGGTCACCAGTGTGGATAAGGCGAATGTCCTGGATTCTTCCCGCCTTTGGAGAAAGGTTGTGGAAGAAGTGGCAGCCGATTATCCGGACGTAACACTTGAACATATGCTGGTGGATAATTGCGCGATGCAGCTTGTGAAGGATCCGGCACAGTTCGATGTGATCCTGACGGAGAATATGTTTGGTGATATCTTAAGTGATGAGGCCTCTATGGTAACCGGTTCCATCGGTATGCTGGCTTCGGCTTCGCTTAATGAGACGAAGTTCGGCATGTATGAGCCAAGTGGTGGTTCTGCGCCGGATATCGCCGGACAGAATAAGGCGAATCCAATCGCGACGATCCTGTCTGCAGCAATGATGCTCCGGTTCTCCTTTGATATGGACAAGGAAGCAGACAGTATTGAAGCGGCAATTAAGCAGGTGTTACAGGATAATTTCCGTACCTGTGATATTATGGATGAAGGCATGACATTAGTAAGCTGCTCGGAAATGGGCGATAAGATTGTAGAGAGATTATAGAAGGAGTAAGGAACATGAAGAGTGATAATGTAAGAGTTGGTATGCAGCAGGCTCCGCACAGAAGCTTGTTCAATGCGCTTGGTATGACAAAGGAAGAGATGAAGAAACCGATGGTCGGTATTGTGTCTTCTTATAATGAGATCGTGCCGGGTCATATGAATCTGGATAAGATCGCGCAGGCGGTCAAATTAGGAGTGGCAGAAGCCGGCGGTGTTCCTGTCATGTTCCCTGCGATCGCGGTCTGCGACGGTATCGCTATGGGACACATCGGAATGAAGTATTCGCTTGTGACGAGAGACCTGATTGCGGATTCTACAGAGGCTATGGCAATCGCGCACCAATTTGATGCACTGGTCATGATCCCGAACTGTGATAAGAGTGTGCCGGGATTATTAATGGCTGCAGCCCGCTTAAATATCCCGACGGTATTCGTGTCCGGCGGTCCGATGCTTGCCGGTCATGTTAAGAATCATAAAACCTCGCTGTCAAGTATGTTTGAGGCGGTAGGATCTTATTCAGCAGGAACGTACACAGAAGATGATGTCTACGAATATGAATGCAATGCCTGTCCGACCGCAGGCTCCTGCTCAGGTATGTATACCGCAAACTCCATGAACTGTCTGACTGAGGTTCTGGGTATGGGACTTCCTGGCAACGGAACGATTCCGGCTGTATATTCTGAAAGACTGAAGTTAGCGAAGCATGCCGGTATGGCGGTCATGGAGATGTATAACAAGAATATCCGTCCGAGAGATATTATTACGAAGGACGC
>CACZRT010000203.1 GCA_902783585.1 uncultured Lachnospiraceae bacterium
GAACGGATACAAGAAGTGGATTCTTCAGATCGCCGAACTTCTTGCCGTTGATCTCTTCCATCTTTGCTACACCTTCCATAGCCTGAGCCATGATCTCGTCATTAATCTTACGTCCATCCTCATAATACTGAGTACAAGCCTCTGTTGTAATTGTGAAGCCCTGTGGTACAGGAAGTCCGATACCGGTCATCTCTGCAAGGTTCGCACCCTTACCACCAAGAAGATTACGCATGGTCATGTCGCCTTCGCTAAACATATACACCCATTTGTTTGCCATTTGTTACATACCTCCTAAGTATTTGATTTTCCAGCCTGTGCATATGAGCACAGTCACTGTTATTCATTATAGCATATTTTTCCTTTTTTTGAAGTGCTTTTTTATGAATTTTCGTAAAACTTTCTTAAAAAAATATCTCAGTGAAAAGATCATCCCGATAACTTCAAAAAATAATCTAAAACTTCAATATAAGAATTAAAATAAGCTATGTAATACACATCAAGTAAAAAAACACTGTATTTCAACCAGCCTTCCATCCGGGTGAAATACAGTGCTCTTCTTTATTATAATTATTTTGCTATTATAATTATTTTGCTGTATAAGTATTCTGTTTTAAATATGCAAGCCAGATATTGCAATACTCGCTGTTGCAATGGATACCATCCGTGCTGGCTGCTGCCGGCAATGCACCGGATGCATCCACAAGTGCTGAGCCTACATCCAGATATACCACATTCTGATTCATGCAGGCCTGCTTGATCTCTTCATTGAACTGACGCACACGGTCGTTATTATAGATCGGATCGGTTGCCGAACGCTCCGCAGATACCGGTATGATTCCCTGCACATATATGATACTGTCCGGCTGACGGGCACGAATATCCGCGATCATCGTCTCATATTTCTCCCGGAAAATATCGGTCTCTACCCAACCCAGTTCATTAACGCCGAACATGATATAGATCTTGCTATAATGCACATTTTCAAGTGCTTCCATTACCGTGATCGGATCTCCGTCCTCCTGAGGAACAATGGCATCCTCATAGATTCTGGTGATACTTAATCCCTTGGAGGAGTAGGTGTTCACCTCAGCCAGATCCGAATACAGCGAGAAGCCTTCCGTTCTGGAATCACCGATAAATACCGCGTCGTCAAAATAGGAGTCATCCACCGGCTCCGTACTCTTATTATAACCGGCATTCAAGGTTGTCACCGGTACTACTCCGGTGTCCTCTGAAGCAGATTCTGTTGTTCCATCGGATGTATCCTCTGTTATAGTTTCTGTCTTCCGGTCCGTATCCTCCGAAGAAGCTTCCGCCTCTGTATCGGTATCACTCTGAGAATATAATAATTCTGTATTCTTAGCCGCGATCGAATCCGGCGTCACTCCTTCAATCTCAATCCGATCTGCTAACTCATCCTGTTCCAGCTTATATTGCTCGACCGATGGCTTGATCAGTACCAGATATGTAATTACACTAACGATTGCCATAAGAGATAGTGTCGTAAAAAAAGCTGCCAGATTCTTCCTTCGTCTCATCTGTCGTTTGATATCACGCCTATAGCTCAATGACATCTTATCATCACTCCGTATCTTATAGATTCATCTAATCCAATTCCCTCATACCCTTATATAACAACATCGATGCTTGAGCAAAAGGACCGGCGAGAGGGAGGGAACCGGTCCTTACGTGCTGCACACACATCGTTAAGTAATATCTTATTTATTGAACAATTCTTCTCGCATCATATGGCGAGGCATAATACATACTCGTAATATAGATTCCGGTCGCCTCTGTTCCGGCATGCACAATCTGTCCACCACCGATATACATTCCTACATGACCGGAATAGCAGATGATATCACCCGGCTGAACCTGATCCAACGGTACAGATGTACCACAATTCTTCTGGGCACTGGACGCATGCGGTAATGAATAACCGAACTGTGCATATACAGACATGGTAAAACCACTGCAATCGGTACCATTCGTTAAGCTTGTACCACCGTATACATAAGGATTGCCAACAAACTGGCACGCATAATTTGCAATCTCCTGACCAAGTGCAAGACCTTCTGCAGAAGTATTCACCGGTGCAGGCGGTGCTGTATCAACAGATGCAGGTGTACTGCTGTTCGATGCTGCAGCTGCAGCCTCTGCTGCCTTACGTGCTTCTTCCGCCTCGATGATTGCCTGCTCTTCTTCCAAGGTCAGCGCAACCGGATAATTCCATCCAAGCTCCACATATTCCTTCGCTACATAAGCAGTCGCTATCTCATCTTCATTGTTCCCATATTCAACTTCTACCCATTCATCATCGGTATCATCTACAACCGCAAGTTCTTTACCGGCCTTGACCGATCCAACGACCTTGCTCTCCTTGCTCGCCTGTTCCCGAACATTCAGGGAAGGCACCTGGACGGTTGCGGCATACATATAATTCTCTTCAATATATTCTCCGGCTTCATCTCCAAAGATCAGATAATCATTGGATACATATCCTGTTACATTACCGGATGTGATTTTGGTCCATTCCTCGCCGGCTTCTACCACAGTTCCGACTGCGGTATCATACATCTTACCAACGATTTCTGCGTCCTGACTTCCTTCTTTCCGGACACGGACACTTCCTTCTACCTTAGCAACCACTGCATCCTTCCACTGTGGATACTTAGCCGTCTCTTCCCCATACATAGATGCTGTCAGTTCTTCAGATTCTTCTGCGTCTGCCTCATTATCCGCAGCCGCCTTATTCATGCCCATCGGCGTTGTCAAAGTATCTTCCGACTTCGCAACTGTGATCACAGCGCTTTCCATCTCAATCTTATTTGCGTACTCCATTACCGTATCATTCGGTAATACTGTCGCAAAATCCTGTGGCTTCGTCTCCTGATGATTTGCCTGATAGACCAGAACTCCGGTGGTAACACCTGTTACTGCCGTAAGCGCAGCCACAGCATATATGATTTTCTTTCTCATTTCAAAAAACTCCAAAACTCTCATTTGTAATTGTTACAAATATGTTACAACTTGTTACATTTGTATTCTAACAAAGAGCTTAAAGTATGTCAATATTTTTAAATAAATATTTTTAAGAAAAAAAGACCTTATCCAATAGACAAGGTCTTATCAAACTAATGTTAACTATATTATTGGTTTCAAAATTCCATTTTCTTTTCAAAATATGCTTTCAGATCTTCGATTTTCACGCGCTCCTGCTCCATGGAATCCCGATCGCGAACGGTAACCGCGCCATCCGTCTCCGAATCAAAATCGTAGGTTACACAGAACGGAGTTCCGATCTCATCCTGTCTGCGGTAACGCTTACCAATATTACCACGGTCATCATATTCACAGTTGTAATACTTAGAAAGCTCTGTATAGATCTTCTCGGCACCCTCATTTAACTTCTTGGAAAGAGGCAATACGCCGATCTTCACCGGTGCGATCGCCGGATGGAAATGAAGCACGGTACGCATATCGCCGCCTTCCAATTCCTCCTCATCATAAGCACTGCATAAGAATGCAAGTGTGACACGATCTGCGCCAAGTGATGGTTCAATAACATACGGAATATATTTCTCCTTCGTCTCATCATCAAAATAGTCCATCGGCTCACCGGATACATTCTGATGCTGAGTCAGGTCATAATCGGTACGGTCCGCAATTCCCCACAGCTCGCCCCAATCCGTAAACGGAAATGCGTATTCAATATCTGTGGTCGCATTACTATAGAAGGAAAGCTCCTCCTTATCATGATCCCGAAGTCGTAATTCCTCCTCCTTCAGTCCCAGATCCAGCAGCCACTGATAGCAGAAGTTCCGCCAATAGGTAAACCACTCCAGATCCGTTCCCGGCTTACAGAAGAATTCCAACTCCATCTGTTCAAATTCTCTGGTACGGAAGGTGAAATTACCCGGTGTGATCTCATTACGGAAGGACTTACCGATCTGTCCGATACCGAACGGCACCTTCTTACGTGAGGTTCTCTGCACATTCTTGAAGTTAACAAAGATTCCCTGTGCCGTCTCCGGTCTTAGATATACGGTGTTCTTAGCATCCTCGGTAACACCCTGGAAGGTCTTGAACATTAAGTTAAACTGACGGATATCGGTAAAATTATGCTTGCCGCAGCTCGGACATGGAATCTGATGTTCTTCTACAAAGCCCATCATTCGTTCCTGAGACCAGCCGTCGATCGAACTGTCAAGCGTAATTCCCTTCTCTGCTGCATAATCCTCGATCAATTTATCGGCGCGGAAGCGTTCATGACATTCCTTACAGTCCATCAGCGGATCGGAGAAGCTGCCAAGATGGCCGGAAGCCACCCATGTCTGCGGATTCATCAGGATCGCGCAGTCAACACCAACATTGTACGGATTCTCCTGAATGAACTTCTTCCACCATGCGCGCTTCACGTTATTCTTAAGCTCTACACCCAGATTGCCGTAATCCCAGGTATTTGCAAGACCTCCGTAGATTTCGGAACCCGGATAGACAAATCCCCGGCTCTTTGCAAGCGCAATAATTTTCTCCATTGTTTTTTCCATAATCCATTCCTCACTTATATTTCTTTTTCTTCTATATATAAAAACTTATCATTATATAAATACTTATCATTTAAATACGACCACGGCAACGCCTTCTCCGTTCGAAGAATAGACCCCGTTGCTTACCGTTACATACGAGTTATAGTATAACGGCTTACCTTCAAAGGCAAGCTCCATGGCGTCACTGACCTTCAATACCTGATAGCCTTTATCTTCGATCTCGGATACTGCCACCTCCGTCTGACCGCTCACATCCGCCAGACTGCCGGACAATGCACTGTCCGCAAAGCTCTGCAGAGAATAATCCTTGCGGTTGAACTGATTATAATCCTCCATCGAAGCATAGTTCAACTGAAGCTTCGCCAGCTTATTATCCGTATTCAGCTCGACAAGCGTGATCCGTTCTCCGCCGGCCGTCTGGTTATAGGTGCTGATTTCACTGCTTACGAACTGCTCAAGCTCCTGCATATTATAATTCCCATCTGCAAAGTTCTCCACCGATACCTCTTTGATCGTACCGTCCTTGCCAATGGTCAATGTATTCTGATCATAAGAAGTTACATCCTTCGTACCACAGCCGCCGAGCATAAGCACAAAGCAGACAGCCGACAGTAACAAGATTCCTTTTGCTTTCATATCTTATCGGTCTCCTTCCGCCCATTCCACCCACCAGATTCCTGATGGTACACGGGCTGTTCTGTCACATTAACATTCTATATTGTAACTGTATATCTGCCATATTTCAAGAGAGAGAATTAAGAAAATCCACACTTTTAAATGGTTTATCCACGTATTCCTGCATATAGGCCGTACAGATGCGGTCAAGCTCCATCTGAACCTTCTCCGATACGATAAATGTATACAATCGTTCCAACGGTGTGCTTAGGATATATTGCAGGGTATAGACTGTAGATCCATCTAATATATCCCGTTCCTCCGACATCTGCATACAATGATCCACACAGATCAGGCCGCCGGCTCTCTCCCGGAATACATACGCCGTTCCCTCTTTGCCGCATTTGACGCAGGAAAATACCTGAATCTCCTCTCCGTCGATTGCCAAGGCACGAAGCTCATAGATCCTGCGGATCAGCGGATATGGGATTTTATGCTTCTCGATCGCGCGAAGCGTCACATACAGAAGCTTTAGCTGCTCCGTGTCATTAAGACCTTCATGGGTCAGATAGTCTGCCATTTCACACAGATAGCTGCCATAGGCATACGCCTCCAGATCCTGCTTAACCTCCTGAAAATAATGATCGACCTCAAAGGTCTTGACATGATTGGAATCCCGTCCCATATGGAGAGTGAATCTTCCGTAGGTAAACGGCTGACAGGAGGCCGTCAGCGGACTGTTGGGACGTCTGGCGCCACGCGCAAATGCGGTCAGCTTACCCCGCTCCTTTGTGAGTATCACCAACCGCCGATCATAATCTCCTACTTCCGTTGACATAAGTACCATTCCGGTAATTTCGCCCAGCATATATCCAGTATTCCTTATCACTTCTATGGCTGCATGTACGGTCACTCATGCTGTTCATATCCGAAGTTCTTCAGCAGATATTCACTGTCCCGCCAATCCTTCTTGATCTTCACCCACAGCTTCAGGTTCACCTTCGTGTCAAGCAGCTTCTCGATATCCATACGCGCCTGCGTACCGATCTTCTTAAGCATCGCCCCCTGCTTGCCGATGATGATTCCCTTATGAGAATCCCGTTCACAGATAATCGTTGCATCAATATCCACGATTCCCGCATACTCTCCATCGTTCTCTCTGCCACTGCTCCTTGGACGGTCCTTCATGCGGTCGATCACAACAGCGATTCCGTGCGGCACCTCATGCTCCAGCAGACGGAGCGCTTTCTCACGTATGATCTCTGCGACGATCTGCCGCTCCGGCTGATCGGTGATCGTATCCTCGTCATAATACTGCGGTCCCTCCGGAAGATACTTAAGGATCGTCTTCACAACCTCCTTGGTATTCCGATCCCGAAGTGCCGATACCGGTATCACCGCCTGGAATTCATACTCCGCGCTGTAGGCCTCAATCGCTTTCACAACCTCCTCCTCCGGCACGGTATCAATCTTGTTAATGATGAGCAGGATCGGTGTATGCACCTTCTTCAAACGCTCTAAGATTGCCCGCTCGCCCTTACCGATATAGGTCGTCGGCTCTACCAGCCACAACACTACATCCATCTCGGACAGCGCAGTATCCACGGTACTCATCATATACTCTCCCAGCTTATTCTTGGCACGGTTGACACCCGGCGTATCCAGGAATATGATCTGCCCCTCCTCACAGGTGTAGACCGTCTGGATCCGGTTTCTGGTGGTCTGCGCTTTATTACTTGTAATGGCGATCTTCTGTCCGATCAAATGATTCATCAAGGTAGACTTCCCAACATTCGGTCGTCCGATGATCGTTACAAAGCCTGAACGGTATCCTTCCTTCATCCTCTGCCCTTTCTAGAACACACTCTTAAGCTCGTGGAAATGCTCTGCATTCTCCTCTAATTTCTTCTCGTTGCCAACCGCACAGATCACATCTCCATTCGTCACCGAGCGGACCAGCTGCGCCAGTCCCCGGATGGTCGCCTGATTGGTGCCAAGCAGCTCATCCCGCTGCTTCTGTCTGTACTCATCCGTAATTCCCATCAGATACAGATTGAAATCACGCTCTCCGCGTTCGAACGGTGTAAGCGGAACATCCCTTTTTCCGATGGATCCGATAATATACTTCGTCATATCCCGGTCATCCGCCTGGAAATTGGCAACATATTCGGCTGCATTCTTATAGACATCAAAGGTCTCCATCAGATTCGGATCGCGATAAGACATAAACTGACTGGTGCCATTATCCGCAAATCCGCACATACAGCCATAAGCACCACCCTGTACACGCACATTGATCCACAGATAATCATAAGAGAAAATGGTCTCAAGAACGCTTAAAGCCCCTGTTGCCTGATATCCCTGCTTCTTATAATTACCGGCAGTCGCAACATAATTCACCTGGCTCGCTGTCTTGAATCCTTCATTCTTGATCTGCGGCCGTACTTCCTTCTTCATCTCCGGAAGACTTCTGGTAGACAGGTATACAGAGAACAATGCTACATTCATACCGATCGTCTCCTGCACATCCTGATCGCCGGTATAGGAGATCACAAGATTCTCTTTATGAAGGATCTCCTCTAATACCTGCTTCAGGCGGGATACCAGCTCGTCCTTCTTCGCTTCAAAGTTACTGTCCAGATCCTCCAGAAATTCATAGGCAGGAATGCCCTTTACCTGCTCTGCAATATAGGAGTCCTTAGCTATATAAGAAGCCGCGCGTCTGCTGGCAGTCACATGACCTCTGGAAAGAAGCTCCGGCTTCATTCCGGTCTTCGCCTCAGCGATCAGCTCCCGAATACGATCCGTCTCCTCCAGCTTACTGTGCAGCAGCATTTCCTCTAACAGCCGGAAGGTATCCTCTACTTGGGAATACAACATCTTGGCACGAACATTAAAGGTTGGCAGATATTCATCCGGCTCCACGGATCTGCGGATCTCCAGTGCCGGATAGATGGAACCGGACTTCAGCCGGATCTCATTTACCAATTCGTTGTAGCTATATTTATCCGTGTTGATCTTTCCTAAGAGATACGACAGCAGATTCACATACGGAAGCAGCTCCGGATCCATCTTGTTAAGCTTAAAGCACAGATTCAGATATACGATTCCGTTCGTATCAAACGGATGAACGATCGTCGGTATTCCCATCAGATCCCTGATCACATTCTCCTGCGCCTGAATCTTAGGTTCAATATCCTCAATCTCCAACAGTGGAATCTTACGAAGATCCTCCTCGGATGACGGCTCTGCCTGATATTCCTTCAGGTGCTTGGTATCCCGGATTACCTTGTCAATCTCCTCATTTGTTAGAGATGCCTTATAATCTGCGAGCTTCTTCCTTGTCTCTTCTTCCTTCTTCTCATTCAGACCGTATTCCGGCTTGAATACCACATAACTCTTATGCTGATTATTTAAGAAATAACTCTGGATCAGCCGTTCAAAATAGCCATTCTCCACACCACGCTTCATAAATTCCAGGGTCTCATCCACCTTGATATGAATAAATGGGGAATGCTCGTCATATAACCAGCTGTCAAAGCTCATCAGTCCATACATCAAGCCCTTCGGATAGCGTCCGTAATCCGCCTCGCGAAGCTGGAATTCCATGTGATTGATTGCACCCTGCAGGGCCTTCTTATCGATTCCGTGCTCACTGATATCGGTTAAGGTCTGATCTATGATCTCTACAAAACGGTCAAGCTCCTCCTCATTGGCATTATGCGCAATGACAGAGAAGATCGGCTGCTGGATCGACGTGTCATAGGAGGATTCAATATCCATACCGATCCCCGCGCGGATCAGTGCCTCCTTCACCGGTGCTCCGGGAACATCAAACAGGACGGACTGTAACAGCTGCATTGCCATATACAGCTCCGGATCCAGACTGGTTCCCATTACCACGTTGTAGGACAAGAACGTCTTATCCGCAAGCTCCTCCGCCTCCGATAAGGAATAGGAATAAGTCTCCTTCTTCGGCCCCTGATAATCAATTGCCATATGAATACGCGAATCCACCTTCTGATAATCATATTGGCTCAAATATTCCCGGTCGATATAATCTAATTTCTCCTGAACATTCATATCACCATACAGATAGATATAACTGTTCGACGGATGATAATACTTTCTGTGAAAGTCTAAGAACTGCTCGTAGGTCAGCTCCGGAATCTTCTCCGGATCACCGCCGGACTCACAGGCGTAGGTCGTCTTCGGAAGCAGCGACATCTGAATGATCCGGGCAAGCTGCTGCCCGGGATCGGAATAGACACCCTTCATCTCATTATAGACAACTCCGTTATATTGCAGTTCGCCGTCCTTATCCTCTAACTCATAGTGCCAACCCTCCTGGCGCATGATCTCCTCGCGACGATATATATTCGGATGGAAGACAGCATCAAGATAGACATCCATCAGATTCTGAAAATCCTTATCATTATAGCTTGCGATCGGATATACCGTCTTATCCGAATACGTCATGGCATTTAAAAATGTATTCAAAGAGCCCTTTGCCAATTCTACAAACGGGTCCTTCGCCGGATATTTCTTCGAGCCGCACAGAACCGAATGCTCCATAATATGCGGTACTCCGGTGTCATCATTTGGCGGTGTCCGAAATCCGATGGTAAAGACCTTATTTGTATCCTCGTTGCTAATCACAACAACCTTCGCTTTCGTCTTGGTATGGCGATAGATATATCCCGTTGCCTTTAACTCCGGAATCTCCTCCTGTTGTAACAGATCATATGCACCAACACGTTTCATTCCTATATCCTCCTGATTATGATACGATCATACTTCCTGCGTAATACTCTACAATTATTGATTATTTATTATCCTTACTGCTTTCCGCGCTATCTCCCTTGTCAGCC
>CACZRT010000204.1 GCA_902783585.1 uncultured Lachnospiraceae bacterium
CCATTATCCTCAGCCCAATGATATATCTCTTGTATGGAATGATCGATCACTGCATTTCCACTATGGATCTCTCCTTCCACACCTGTTGTAAAATCAATATTCGGATTCTTGTAGATGCTTTCTTTTAGCTCATTTTGTTCACGTAATATTCGTGCCATTTCCATTCGATTATATAGATAACCGATTAAATTACATGCAATAACGACATTGATCAGCGTGATAAAATGCGCAAATACCTGTCGATACTGTTCCGCACTCAATTCACCGTTTGCTTCCATATTATAGTATATATAGCGGATCGTTCCAAACGTAGCTGAGGAAATCAGATATATCATGCAGGCCGGCTTCCACACCTTGCTTCTGCTATATCCATTCACCGAAAAAATAAAGTGAAATAAAAACGACGAGGCCACGATCAATAATACATATATAAAATCTATCATCAATGCACTCGTTACAGGAGGGCTGATATAATCAACAATATACGTATTAAATGGTCGATCCAGCTTAGGAAAGAAAGAAATCACAATACTGCTGGAAATCGAAATAAATTGAGTAAAAATCATTGTGACCATAGTTGTTTTCCAGATATTCCCCGTCGCACACGCTATACATGTCCCAAATACAACAAAAAACTCTAAAAAACCTGATATTTCAAAAAGAATAAAGTGAGAGATCGACCCTCTCTCTTCTATACCACCTAATAATTCTAAAATAAAATAACAAAACCATACACTAAAAAAAACAAGCGGATATCTCCACTTGCTCCTTTTGGCCGGCACCAAAGTTAAGGGAACCGCAACGACAGATAAAGCACATACAAGATCAATCAATATCGTCCCAACGCCTATAATCCCCATATCTATCCCTGAAATCCCTTTCATTTAGTACTGCTTTACCAGATCTGTTCCTGCTTCTTTTTTCCTATTATCGCTCTATCGAGTCAGCCCTTACCATCTAATGCTTACATTCGCTTTGCCAAATAATCCATATATTGCTTCATAAATCGCTCCCTATACGTTCGACCAATTTCTAATTCCTGTCCCTGATCCAGAAGCACTCTCTCCCGGTTGACCGATATAATATGCGCCATATTTACTATGTATCCACCATGACAGCGGGAAAAGGAGTTGGATAGTGATTTAAGAAGATTTCGAATGGATTCATATATTTTATAGGTTGCATCCTTAGTACGAACCAAAAGAACCTGTCCTTCCCGTTCGATATAAAGGATCTCATGCTGCGCCAAAAGAAGCTTCTTACCCTCGCTGACAATCTCAAGAAAGCGTTTTTCCTTATTCTCTTCATATAAGACCATAGCCTTTCTTAAAGCTCTTGGTAATGTGCGATCCCGATTTTTCTTCATGACAAAATATACATGCTCCGTTTCATACACATCCGAAGCGAAGTCCAAAATGCTCGTCAAGTATATGATCTGCGTCAAAGGATACTTGCTATTGATTTCATGCCCAAAATCGATTCCATTCTTCTCTTTATGGAATTCAATATCCAGTATCGCAATATCATAATCAAACAATTCCTCTTCGATTTCAAGCTGCAATGCTTCCGGATCACAAGCTATGATCTCACATTCTGATTCATTACTTAAGATACCTCTAACCTCTGACTTGACCAGTTCTGCTTCTTCAATTACATCATCACATATTACAATACGCATTTTTTTCCTCAGGCTCTGATTCTAATATAATCGATTATGATCTAATTTGCTAACTTACGCGTTAATATCCTTATATTTATTACGTTAAATATAGTAGCAATCTTCAATCTATATGTCAAGAAGGAGCAAAAATCCTATATAATTGACATTAATTCCAGCATAATTGACACAGATCAGCTACACATCGACTAGCAATCTGACGAATAAAAAGCAGAACAGACTGTCACCTTATAATAATAAAATGACAGCCCGTCCATAACATTAGAAATGTGTAGAAAATATCTAATATCACTGTTCTAACAGTTCAAATTTTTGTTATAGCCCAAATGATGCCTGAATATTCTTAAACTCCGGCGAACGGGAGAATCCGTGCAGAACATCTAACCGTGAGGTGCCGGAATCCAGGACTGCGACCCACGCTTCAAGTCCGCCCTGATCATATTCACGTCCCATAAAGGTACGGTACAGAACCTTCACATATTCCTCATTACTCAAGTTCTTATTAATAAATTCCTGTGAATTAATGAAGTTTTCTGCCACCTGCTCCGGTGTTCCGGAACCGTCTAAGATGACGCTGCACCATGCATTCAGTCCATCCTCATCAAAGCTTCTGCCAAGTGCCTGCGTATACATTCTGGCACAGAAGCCGGTC
>CACZRT010000205.1 GCA_902783585.1 uncultured Lachnospiraceae bacterium
ATCATCAGAGTCGTTGCTTCTTCATTCTGATCAACACTGGATTCAGACATTCTCTGCTGACTGATACTGTAAGCGATATTCTCCTGATGTTCGCTGGAGATCTTACATTTATTCGTCTGAACACCTAAAGTTGCAATAATGGATTCCAGATACTGACTCGGGCTCCCCTGATTGAAGATCTCGGTATTGTTAAAGCTTTCACGGATCTTATTCAAGATGGAGATATCCTCCACATTGCCCTGTTCAATGGCTCGTGCATCCGATACCACAACCCGCTTCGGCTCGTTCATAACCGTCTCATTCACATCCCAGTTCAGCGCTGTCAGACGATAATACGATACTTCTTTGGAAGTGAAGCTGGTGTTGCCAACCGTTGCAGCCAGATTCATGCCATTGCCGTTGGTATCTAAGGTCGTCAGCATATCCAGTCCCGGATTTCCCTCGGAGTCGACGCCGGAGGTGGTCAGATCGTTGATATACCGTGAGAATGTACGGACAAATTCGTTCATCTTGGTCATGTAATATGGTACGCCTTCAAAATCCACATTCGCGCCGACCTTCGCCGTATCACCGACCGACAGATTCGATACATCGACCGGAACCCGGTGATTGCCGTCTGCGGATAACTGTTTTAAGCCATAGAAGGTATAATCTGTGATCTCTCCGGTTTCATTGTCATAATTGGCTTCAAAATAATCATAGTAATAATCTCTTCCGCCAATCGTGATCTTGCCTTCATCCGCAACATTTAAGGTAGATAAGGTAAATGGCCGGTCGGTTGTCATCTTTACCGATACGCCGCTGGCATCAGCTATGATATCCGTTGCCTTTCCGACAAATCCGTAATTATGGTTACCATCACGAACCGCGATCAGACCTGCTAATTTACCGGTAAGGGATGGACTGTAGATGTTGAATGTGTCACCCGCGGTTCCGTCAGAATTCTTCCATGCAAGCTCATACAAGCCGTCAATATCTGTTGCATTTACCTTCTCGTCCCGTGGAATCACCATTAATTCCCGGCACTGAAGATCATCTAACAGGAGTTCTCCGTTGATCCAGATATTGAACTTGGTAGCGCCGGAATCATGTCCGTCTGCCGCCAGGATCGGAACCTCCTTCGTAGTGATATTCGCAAGCTCTGATAATTGATCGAGCAGAACAATACGCTGATCCCGAAGATCATTGGCATTCCCTTCCCGAAGCTCGATATTCCGGATCTGATCGTTCAGAGTGAAGATTTGCTTGGCGAGAGAATTGATCTCGGAGGTCCGGATCTGAACCTCATCATTTAAGCTCTCCTGTGAGGTCTGAAGATCATTTGCCAGCTCGTTAAATAATTCTGTATAGCTTTCAAACTGATTCAAATATTGAACACGGGTGGTCTCATTCGATGGATTATCACAGATATCCTGAATCGCCTTCTCCAGATTCGATACCAGAGAGGTGATACCCGTCTCAGAATTCATTTCGTTGAAATAAGATTCAATCTCATAAGAATAATCATATTTGGCGGTATACTCGCCCTTCGTACTGGTGCTGTTCCAATACTTCACATCATAATACGGATTCCGGATCTGTTCAATACCGGTAATGCTGACACCGGTTCCCTGCATACCTGCTGAGGTGTATAACCGCTGTGCGGTAGAGGCCTCACTGGTCACTCTCTGTCTGGAGTACCCTTCCGTCTCGGCATTCGAGATATTGTGTGCGGTTGTATTGATTCCTGCCTGGTAATAATGCAGACCCGATCTTGCTGTATTCAGTCCCAAAAATGTTGATGCCATATATTTCACCACCTGTACTTATACTGCCGGAGGATTACCGTCCTCCGACTCATCCTTGATGCAGTGCGCTTACTGCCACCGGCCTGCCCTGCATCACGCTGCTATATATTATTTCGTATGCTGCTGCACATTCCTTAACCACTTTTCAAGGGATTTCATTCCGATAATTGCGGTTTACAATCCATGCTGCGCCGCATCAATGACACAGTTTTTGCAGATTTATGGAAGTCTCATTATAATCAAAACTGTATCTGAAGCACTCGCAGCTTTATAAGATTCATGAGATTCGCATTATGATCCCAGCCGCTCCACAATATGCTCGATCATCTCAGAAACCACGGTAATGTATCTGGAATTCGCATTATATGCGTGCTGGTATTTGATCAGATTCGTTAACTCATCATCCGATGATACACCAAGCACCTCCTGCCGCTGATTGTCGACTTCTCCTACCAGAGTCTCCTGTGTCTGCGCGATACTGGTATAGGTGTGACCACGGTCTGCGTAATCTCCGACCAGTGATGAATAATAATTGTTAAATGTATTCATAACCAGTGAATTCGGATCCAGTGTCGAGAAATCCTCATTCCACATGTCGATCAACTGATTTGCCACTTTTTGATACTCTTCATCATCGGTGGTAGTAAGCGGAAGCAGTGCCGGATTATGAAGAAGCGCGTCATTCACTTCCACCTGTCCTGTGGTATAGAGTGAATAATAATCATCCGCATTCTCTTCATTGAAGACCCATGCTCCGGTCTGAGTCACACCATTTTCATCGACATATTGAATGGTATTGTCATACGTATAGCGATCATAGCCTTTTCGTGTAAAAAGCTCCGTTCCCTGTGCCTCATTACCCGGACCGAAGCCCCGTCCGGCACGATCCATATCCAGAATCTGATAGGTATTGCCATCAGAAGCGGTAATCTCTTTATTCGGACACAAGATGTCATTCATTCTCGTTACGATCCCGTGGATCAAGGTATCAAACTGTGAAATCAGATTCGCTACGTCACGATTGTTCAAAGTACGATTATAATTCGTCAACAGCTTCTGGTATTCAGAATCCGTAAGATCCATATGATCGACACGGAACGGAATATCCGTATAGTTCGGTGTATAATCACCACGGGCGGAGAGCAGGCCCTTCAAGGAGCCGGTGTCCAAGTTGTCGCCGGTTACCATCGGTCGTTCCAGATTGAATACCTTTGCTGTCGAATAATCCACCGTTCCATCCGGACGAACCAATGTGTCATTCGCCCAATACACTGTCAGCAGATCAGATCCCGGCTCGACCGGAACCGTTGCGATCTCAAAGGTGCGATCCTCAGCGACCAGAGAATGCTGTTCTGCATAGACATTCACAGTGCCATTGGATTGCTCCTTAATCTCAATAGAAATCAAACCTGACAATTCATCTAACGCCAAATTCCGGGAATCCCGATAATCATTTGCCGCTTCCACACCGGAGGATTCCAATTGCAGAATTCTCTGGTTAATGTCATAAATCGTCTTAGACAACTCGTTAATGCGATCTACCTGATCCTGAATGGACTCATTCAGATTCTTCTGATAATCCACCAACTGATCATGGATCTCGGTTGCCCGGTCAATAAATGCGGATGCGGTGGATACCAATGCTGTCCGCTGGGTATATCCATTCGGGGTCTTTTGAAGCTCCTGAATCGCATTCCACATATTTTTCATATATGTTTCAAAGGTATTGCCTTCCGTCTCGCCAAAGAATTCACTAACCTCATCGATGATTCCCGCTTTGGTATTATAGAAATCCTTTCTGGCGTTCTGTACCCGATATTTATTATCCAAAAAGATATCCCGTGTCGTCCGCGTCTCTGAGACCTTGGTTCCGAGACCGGTCTGCTTAATGGACACCTTCGTATAACCCAGCTTCTGATATGCAAGATCGGACTGGATTACCTGCTGACGAGAATACCCCTCCGTACTAAGATTTGTTAAGTTGTGTGCCGTTGTATTGATCGCATTCTGGCTTGCCTGCAGTCCGGATGCACCAATATACATTCTACCCATTGTACCGGCCATATTCTCATCTCCTTCTAACCTTAACTATCTAAAACCATCATAGTCTTTAAAAAACAATTACGACTTACTGTCAAACTGACTGGTTGCTACTCCCAGCAGATCCCCGCTGTATGAGCCCTTGTCATAATTCGCGGTTTCCGGAGCCTGCCCTGCTGTTTGAAGAATATTAATATTGATCTCCGTCATCTCCAATGCATTCTCTAACAGCTCCCGGTTCCATACATTCGTCTGCTGCAGCTTCTGTACCGTTGTCCGAAGCCTCTGATGAAGCTCGCTTAACGGCTTCTGGAATTCCGGCTGTTTCTCCATAATCCGGACAATGTCCGCAATCGTCAGCGTCTTCGGATTCTGATTCAGAACG
>CACZRT010000206.1 GCA_902783585.1 uncultured Lachnospiraceae bacterium
CAATGTTTGCAATGCTAGATCAATACTGGCCACCGGACTCTTCTGAGCCAAATTAACTCCTATTCCAAATGCAGACAAATTCAGATTTGCGTCTATGAATTTGGTAACAAACGGAACTTTGGTATATAAATGAGCTACCAACTCTCTCGTAAAATCATCATTCGGTTTCAGATCAACTATAATCCATTCATCCTCTCTGCCCAGTTCTTGTTCAATTGCTGTCAGAGTTACCGTCTTGCCTGTTCCTCGTATCCCCGTAATCTTAAATGCCTGTTCTTCATAATCAGTACTTTCCAACATCTCGATCATATCACTGATCAACGCATCCCTATTAATATATTGTTTTGGGATTTTTCCAAAATTAATCGTATATGGATTTCGCTCCATTTATCATAACCCCCAATCAATAAAATGTATAATCTCAATGTTGTTTATATAATAGCATATTTTCATGTATAATTCAATATATTTGTATATAATCTTATATAATTATATATAATTTTATATAAAACCGACCATTATATATAAAAGCAATTACTGAATAGAATTAAGCACCTCTCCGATATCCCCATCTATACAGATTGCCCGCTCCTTGATCTCGCCCGGGCAGAATGCTTCGCCGTAATTCAGACAGGCATATACAGCTTTATCATTCCCCATCGTCATCTGCCAGAATGGATATTTTACGATAACAGGGGTGTTGGCGCCTACGCCCAATTCCAGATATAAGACATGCAGATTCTCATGCCGTCTCAAGAAATCGGAGTATGCAGCAGAGGCCTTATGCCATCCGTCATCTTCCAGGAAGCTGTCATCTGCCCGCAGATTCATAACGACCTCACTTCCGTCCACCGGACACTTCGGAATGAGTTCTGTCGGAATGCTCATTGAAAGCTTTCCTTCTTTCGGAATCTGAAATATGCCGGTTTCATCTCTAACAAAGCCCTGGGCTTCCATCGCCTTCATAACCCATTCTTCGTTATCGATGGTTTCACGGATATCCGGATTCACACTCTGAAACAGCCCGTAATCGCCCTGCGTATAGAACAGCCGCTTCTTATCGAATCCCGCTCTTTGGAATTGATGATCCACATTGGTAGTGATCACGAAATAATCCTTATCCTTCACCAATGTCAGCAGCTTCTGATAGACAGGCTTCGGTGCATTGATATACCGGTTATAGTAGATATGCCTTGCCCACCACGCCCAGCGCGTCTCTTCGTCCGGAAATGGATAGAAGCCGCCGGAATACATGTCCCGAATATGAAAGCGTTCCGCGAAATCATAAAAATACTTCTGAAAGCGTTCACCGCTATAGGTAAAACCCGCAGATGTTGACATTCCCGCACCGGCTCCGATCACGACAGCGTCTGCCGTCTCCAGCTCTTTCTTCAATCGCTCGATCTGCTCTTCCTTACTCCCCACACCATAGCTCACCTGTCTGCTGATATGTCTCACGGCATTCATCCCCTTATCTATCGTTTCCCTGTAGCCGTCCGGCTGTTTATCTGCTGCATATATCTTCTTAAAAACTGACATATCTTCTTCTCCTCTCCACTGCTTTCATCGACCTTCGAAAAGACTCCGGAAGCCTTAAGCCCCGGAGTCTCATCTTATGCTTCCTCTGCCAAGAGTTTTTCCATCCCTTCATGGAGATCTTCTATCGTATACCTGCGCATCTCATCCTCCATTGCTCTCTGAATGGATTCGAGCTTTTCATTCAGGAGGTTGTGAATATTACGTCCCACCGGGCATTCCGGATTCGGATTCTCGTGAAAATGGAATAATTCATCATCCTCTATCGGATCTACGGCCTTATATACATCATAGAAGGTAATCTCCGCTAACGGTCTGGTCGGTGTGACGCCACCAGTACCTCTTGCCACTTCGATCAGTCCCGCATTCTTAAGCTGTCCCAGAATTCTCCGAATGATGACAGGATTGGTATTGATACTGGAGGCCAGAAAATCACTGGTTACCTTGTACTCATCCTTGAACGTATCCACGCAGGAGAATATATGCAGGGCAACGGTAAATCTACTTGAAATCTGCATGATGCTTTTCACCATCCCTCTTCTTTTTCTCTTATTGCCATCAGGACTTTGTCACCGGCTTTGCCGATACCTCCTCATGACATATCCTGCCATCATTTTACGCTGAACAAGTTGTAATTACAACGGTTACTTCTGTTATTTTCTAACCACACTGATCCTCTGCTTGATGTGGTCTCCCTTTTCAATCTCGTCAACCATGGCGATCGCATAGTCCGCATAGCTGATAATGCTTTCTCCTCTTTCATTCAAGGTAAGCTCCTCGCCTGCAAGAATATACTCACCACTTCTTTCTCCGTCCGCCTGAAAATCACCTGCCGGACTGATAAATGTCCACTTAACATCCTCTCTCTTACGAAGCTCATCCAGCTCCTGTCCCTGGGCATTCGCAAGCGGAAGGAACATTGCCGGGAATTCTGCTCCATCCTTAACCTGAACGGTATGCTCAGGATTCACATACAAGCTACCCGCTCCGCCTACGATCAGAAGTCTTGTATCCGTCCCTGCAAGAATATCACACAGGTGCTGCGATGTCTTAACATGCATTGGCTGTTCATCATCCGTCCATGCCCCAAACCCATCTACAACCGCATCAAAGCCTGCAAGATCATCTCGTGTCAGATCCATGATGTCCTTCTGAACATAATCGGAAGCTGCAGTTTTATTCTCAGCTCCACGGCCATATGCCTTCACATCAAACCCACGATCAAGTGCTTCCTTAACAACCTTCTGTGCTACTCTTCCATTTGCTGCAACAACTGCTATCTTCATAATATACCGCCTTTCCGCCACCCTGTGGCAATCCCATTCTTACCCCGGACAGCAAGCCGTCACATGCTTGCATATGTTTGGCATCTGCCGCGAGAGTTACATATACATGTATTTGTTAGTATTTCAGACTTACATTTTATGGCTCGTTGTAACCATAATGGTTTCATCTGATGATGTTACTATAACACAGCCTTGTTGTAATGTCAACAGTTACATCAAAACTTTTTTTAAAATATTTCTATAAACAATAATCCCACGGTAATTCAAGAAAAGCAGTCCCTTTTCATATCACCGTCAAAACAACATTGTCACCCAAAACAAGAGGTGGTATAATCGACTATATGAGGATATCTAAAAAATAGGGGATTCAGTTCAATGATTAACGGCAAATATCTGATTGCATTATGTACATCCAGAATATATGATCTTCAGACACATGGCTTCATAGAATTCTTAAATGAAAGTCTGAAGTTACAGAATTGCGCCCTGATGATCTTCTCCATTAACTCGGATATATACTGGGAGGAAGATCTGAATCCTGCAGAAACATATGTTTTTGATATCCTGCCGTACGATGAGCTTGACTGTGTGCTGATCATGGATGAAAAGATCAAAAGCCATACCGTATCTAATCGGATCATCGCCCGTGCAAAGGAGCAGAAGATTCCAGTCATCGTTATTGACGGAAAGTACGATCAGACAGTATGTATTAACTTTGATTATGCCAGCGGATTTGAGAAGATCGTCCGGCATGTTATTGAAGAACACCATGCAGAAAATCCGCATATGATGGCAGGTTTTCCGGGCAACAGCTTTTCAGAAGAACGGATCAACATCTTTAAGAAGGTAATCGCCGAAAATGGCATCCCATTTGATGACAGCATGGTCAGCTATGGACACTTCTAGGCTGATCCAACCGTAGAAGCAATGGAAGCACTGTTGGAACGACATGATCTTCCGGATGCCATCATCTGTGCAAATGATATTATGGCGATCAATGTATGTGGTGTTCTGACCAAGGCCGGAATATCCGTTCCGGATCAGATCCTGGTATCCGGATTCGACGGTTATGACGAGATATTCTTTACGTCACCGAAGATCTCATCCGTCAACTGTGACACCGGACTCCTTGCCAATGCTGCTTGCGAAGCAATATTAAAGATCGTCCGAGGCGAACCGGTATCCGACACATACATCATTCCGGAGCTGATCCCGAATGAATCCTGCGGCTGCCCGTCCCATACATGGCAGACACAAGCACTTCTTACCCGCTTTAACAATAGTTTCTACAGACATCAGGATGATGCAAGGATTCTCTATGAAATCACATCTAATATGGAAACCAGTCTGACACCGTGGGAAATGGCTGCGAGCATTCATAATCACAAGACGAAAACACATCTATGCATTGTAGACCGTAACTGTTTCCGCACTGAGCAGAATTATTTCATGATCCCCGTGTCCGAGACAACGAAAAAGGATCTTCATCTCATTAACGATGCAGACTATGCGGAAGAACATCGATTTGACCGGATTCCGCTTCCGGAATCCGTATTCTATGATCCATCCGTCAATGAGAAAGAATCGGTTCTTTCCGGCGGATACCGCGCAAGGATTATAGAGCTTTTAGACAGTGGATATCCGATTATATTCCATGCATTGGACTACATGAATAAACCAATCGGCTTCAACTGTTACTACTATCAGAGCTATACCATTACCAACTATTCCAGAGCAGCCAGCGTAACCAGTGCAATCAGTCTTGGCATCGGCGGATTTGTCAATATGCAGTATCAGCGGGTTCTGCTCGAAAAGATGGATGCCATGTACAAGCATGACGCCCTCACAGGCTTATATAATCGATCCGGCTTCCAACAGGCATTTGCCTCAGTTCTGGATCAGCCGGAAAACCAAGGAAGACCCATTACCGTCATCATGTCAGATCTGGACGGGCTAAAATACATCAACGATACCTTCGGGCATGAGGAAGGTGACAAGGCAATCGCAACCGTTGCATCGGTATTAAAGGAATCCTGTCCGGATACAGCCCTTTCCGTTCGATTCGGAGGGGATGAACTCTTCTCTGTCATCATCGGCGACTGTCATCCGGAATCCATTATTGCGATGATCAACAGTAAATTGGAAACCTATAATCATTATTCCGATTCCAAATATGCGATCCGATCCAGCAACGGTGCCTACACCACGATTCTGAACGAACAGTTTGACATTCATGAGGCTTTAAAAGCAGCCGACAAAAATATGTATATTGAAAAAAACTCTCGCAGATCCTGATCATTACTGATCTGCGAGAGTTTTTATCAATCATATTATTCAAACGCTGCCGCAACCTTAGGAAGCAGCTCACGAATCTTCAAATGCTGCGGACATACCTTCTCACATTTACCGCACTTAATGCAGTCGGAGGCTTTGCCGTGCTCTCCGCCGGTTACAACATTGTCATAGTAATAGGCGGTATTCCAGTTATGGAACGCTTCATGGGAATTCAGAGCGGCAAAGAGATCCGGAATCCGGATACCCTTCGGGCACTCACTCTCTTCAATACAATATCTGCAAGACGTACATGGGATCAGATTCAGCCCCTTAAATGTCTCACAGACCTTCTTCACAGCCTCCATCTCCGTCTCAGACAATGGCTCAAACTCCTTCATTGCACTGATATTATCCTGCATCTGATCCATATTACTCATGCCCGACAGAACGACTGCAATATTCGGAAAGCTGGCTGCAAACCGGACTGCATAGTTTGCGTTGCTTCCTCCGTTTAAGTCACGCAGGATCTTGTCCGCTTCCTTCGGCAGATTCACAAGGCTCCCACCCTTCACAGGCTCCATCACGAGAACCGGCTTGTTATATTTCTCACAGACCTCATAGACCTTCCTGGCTTCCACCGATGCATCCTCATAATCGAGATAATTGAACTGGATCTGCACCACTTCAACCTCCGGATGCTCGGAAAGGATCCTATCAAGAACCTCTGCCTTATCATGAAAGGAGATTCCGAAGTGCCGGATCAGACCTTCCTCCTTGAACCGATATGCCGTCTCATACGCCTTGCACCGCTTGAACTTCTGATAATTATTCCGATCCTGCGCATGCATCAGATAGAAATCAAAATAATCCACGCCGCACCACGCAAGCTGTTGTTCAAAAAATGAACGGATATCCTCCTGCGAACGGAAATATGGATCGGTCAGCTTATTCGTAAGCAGGAACCGGGAGCGGTCGTACCGCTTCGCCACACAATCCCGGATTGCTGTCTCTGACTGTCCGCCAATATATCCATGAGCTGTATCAAAGTAGTTGAAACCGGCATCCACGAATGTGTCCGCCATCTTGGTGAACTCATCATAATCGACCCGTCCGCCCTTCATCGGCAGTCGCATACACCCAAACCCAAAGTTACCGTTGATTTCCGAAAAGAATTTACTCTGTTTCAAACTTATTCCTCCGTTTCTGTAGCATAAGCATTCCGCTCTGTATATAATATCCGATACCTGCCGCAAGCACCATGACCGCAGCATAATCCAGAATAAATAGTATCCTTGATTCACTATGATCAAAGAACGCAAACATTACCCTCATCAACAGATAATCGCCTATCCCCCGCTTCATAAATGCATAGACCCCATATGCCGCAATCACAAGGAAAATGATTCTGAGAATCCATTTCCACATCTGATTCATATGTCCTGTTATGATCGCACTGACCGTTCGGATATGCAGCCCCAAATGGACACTCATCATGAGAAAGCCCCAGTACGCAAGAGTCATATGGATCGAACGCAGCGTACTTGACGCACCGCTGATCGCAACCTCTTTCAAGACATACTTAGACATCAGGATTCCGCTGACCGGCTGCACGAGCATATACACGGCAAGGAACAGATTCACTACCGTATTCAGAACCCGTACCGCATTATATTTCCCTTTTAAGATACCCGTCCACCACTTCCGGTTTATGACATGATGTGCGATAAACAATGCAAACATGCCAATGCCAAGAACCTCATGTATATTCTCTCCGATCAGAGAATATGCCATGAGGAGCGGCATTATGAGTACCATCAGGATATCGATTATCATCCTTGCCTTCTTCATACCATCGCTCACCTACATGCTGATCAATATCCGAATCCCGAGAGCCAGTCATTCACGCTCTTCCTTACACTGTCCGGATCATTCTGCGTATCCGTTCCGGCTATCGCAAGCCCTGTTCCAACCGTACTGTTCGGACAGGCACTCGAAAGCTTTCTGTCAAATCCCGATAAGCCGCTTCCTGCATGCGTTGAAAATGGAATCAATGTCTTGCCTGCAAGCGCATCTTCATTCTCTTCAAAGAACGTATACATGATCATCGGCCAGTCGCCCCACCATACCGGTGCGCCGATAAATATGGTGCTGTACTGTGACAGGTCAGGAACCTCTCCGGCGTATGCAGGTCTTGCATTCTCATTCAGTTCCTTCTTCGCTACATCGGTCAGCTCATCATAGGTATACGGATAATAGTCTTCCTGCGGAAGTATCTCAAATACATCTGCGCCCGTCTGTTCCACGATCATATCTGCCACAATTGCCGTATTCCCTTTCTCGATCACGCCCACACCATACTGTTCGCCTGTCCTTGAAAAATAAACCACTAACGTATCCGAAGAACTGCCCGCAGCTGACGTTTCATCTGTATCCCCGCTACTGTCCGTATCAGATGTCTGATCGTCTATTCCATTCACATCTTCGTTCTCTGTATCCGCTTCCCGCTCTGATACTGATGCATCTGCCGTAACTACCGGCTGAACCTCATCCTCGCTTATGACCGGTGCAGGATTCACATCAGCACCTGACTGTCCGCAGCCGGTAATCATCAACAAACCTGCCATTACCAAACCGGCTATGATTCTCTTCTTCATCGGACGCACCTCCAATCATTGATATATATTCTTTTTAAAGGAATGGAGATCTTTTTTTCTGGATATTTACTTATATTTTGTTCCATTATAATATTTTCAATATCTCTTTCTATAGGCTTTGCGTTCATTACATCTATCATATCAACCATTTCTCTTCTTTTCAAAATCATCCAGTACCTGAAGCAGATCAGCCTTTAACCGACGCCGTACTTCCTCTTTCATCGGAAGAGGCACTCCGTAGAAGCTTTCCGCAATACCTCCCGCGATACAGGTAAGGGTATCACAATCTCCGCCAAGAGATACCGCTGTCCGGATCACATCTTCAAAATCATTCCCTTCCAGAAATGCCGTAATGGCTTCCGGTACAGTCTCTTGACAGGACTCCACATGATGATAGGACGGGCGGATCTCATCGCAGGTCCGGCTGAGATCATACCCGAATTCACTGATTATATAATTCCGGATCTCCTCTTTGGAAGCGCCGGTTCTCGCCAGATAGATTGCGGAAGCGGTCGCCTCTGCCCCTTTTATTCCTTCCGGATGGTTATGCGTAACCTCTGCTGTCCAACGCGCAACCTCTCTGGTCCGTTCCAGGCTGTCATACAGCCAGCCTGCCGATGACACACGCATTGCGGAACCATTTCCCCAGCTGTTATAAGGCTGCGGATCCTCACTTTCAAGCCAATTTCCAAACCGGAACCCATAGCCTGCATACGGATATCTGTGTCCCCATGTCTGCATAGACTCCACCAGTGCCTTCTTGATCATCACCTCTGAACCATCCAGTCCGGCTCGCAGCAACGCCTCCGCTACCGCTATGGTCATGACACTGTCGTCCGTAAACTGACAGCCCGGATTCCAGAATTCAAATTGCTTCGACTTATTTCCCCGATCAAATTCATATGGTGCCCCCACCATATCGCCCAGAATTGCTCCGTACATAGTTCTGCCTCCATATCGTTTCACTTCTATACCTGTTTTACACCATGTCGTTATCCGATTCCAGATATTCAACACCGTAATCGATCAGCTGCTTTACTTCCTGATTCGTCCTGTCCCTGCCCTTCGTACGATTGCACCTCCAGCATAATACCTGTAGATTATCTTCATCGGAACCGGTTCCGCCATTCGCGACGGAATTCACATGATCGATCTCCAATAATAAATAATCTCCCAGACCATCATACAGATCATCCAAAAAGCCCTTAGAAATCCCGCAGATCTGACAAGTGTAATTGTCACGTTCCAATATATATTGCTTCATTTTGGGAGTGATCCGTCTTCGGCCTGCCACCTCTTTTTCAGCAGTCTTTTCGTCGTATACGGATTGCCTGAATCTCGTATAATCCCGCTTATTCTTATAATTCCTGCTTATTAAATAGATTACAAGGATCAGCAGGAGAATGATCCCAATGATCAACATTCCGAATATGTAATTATTGTTATTAAGATGATTGAAATCCATATATAATACTGTTACCTACTGTAACGCCTCTTTCCAAGCATCTTCTTTGAATCCCGGCAGAACCTGATCCTTTGTAACAAGCAGCGGTCTCTTGACCAGCATACCGTCTGAAGCAAGCAGCTTGAACATATCGTCCTCGCTCATATCCGGAAGCTTCTTGGATAATTCCATCTCCCGATAGAGCATTCCACTCGTATTGAAGAACTTTTTCAGCGGAAGCCCGCTCTTCTTATGCAGCTTACGAAGCGTATCCTCATCCGGATGGTCTTCCTTGATATCGATCACCTGATAAGGAAGCTTATTATCATCCAGCCATTTTAACGCCTTCTTACAGGTGGAACACTTTGAATAACAATATACCTTAGTCATATATCTTCTCCTTTTCGTTATTTGTACATCATCTATAGATATCAACAACAAGCAATTCTACTGCTTCTTCCGCTTCTGTTCATCTCCGGTATTCCGCTCCCAGAACACGCCGTCCGCATAGCCCTGAATGGAAGGATCGCCATCTGCCATCTCCAGCCGTTTTTCCGCCCAGACACAGTATTGCTCATTCTGTTCAACTCCGATATAATGCCTGCCCAGCTTCTTCGCGGTTACCGAAGTAGATCCGGAGCCCAAGAACGGATCGAAGATGACATCGCCTTCCTTCGAGCTTGCAAGGATCAGCTTGGCCAGTAATTTCTCCGGCTTCTGTGTGGGATGTGCGGTATTCTCTGCCATAGACCAATATGGGATCGAGATATCATCCCAGAAGTTGGAAGGATAGGTATTCCGGTACTTTCCGGATTCTGTATCTTCCCAATCCTTCGGCTGACCATCGATACGATACGGCGCGATCACCTTACGCCTAACCATTACTTCTTCCACATGAAAGGTATAGTCCTTCGATCTGGTAGCAAACCAGATATCCTCCATACCATTTTTCCAGTTATGCTTGGCTCCCCGTCCTTTTTCCCGCTGCCATGTAATACGGTTCTGAATATGAAAATGATCTTTCAGCACCGTATAGACTGCGGCACTGGACTGCCAGTCGCAGCATACATAGATACTCGCATTCTCCTTTAGAAGCGGCAGTATCGCCTGAATCCATCTCTCCGTATACGCTTCGTAATTCTCATCGGACGTCTTCTTAAAACGATTCCCATGGAAGCTCTTGTCCAGATTGTAGGGCGGGTCTGCAATCAGCAGATCCACACACTTCTCCGGAAGATAGGGAGCAGCCGCAAACAGATCCCCATGGATCGTATGATCCAGAACCTCACTAAGCTCCACCTGTCTATCAACCGCAATACACCGTTCCAGGTACTTTCGTCCTTCATCCACCGTAATATCAATTGTCTTATTCCGTTTCGCTTTCAATAATAGTGTTCTCCTTATTCTTTCGAAGATGATTCATTATTTCTGCCAATCCTTCGTAATCTGCAAACGACATATCAAAAATCATTTTGCGCTATATTCTAACAAAAACCAAACATTTAGCGTAGTATATTATATTTGCGTTAGTATTTCAACAGTCATTCAATAACTTATCCCATATATTTCTAACGACTATTTTAAAACATGTCCGTCAGAATTTCAATCTGCACCGCACATCAATTATAATATTATATTTAGATTATATAACACATTATAAAACACCGGAATCTATGATTGACAGCACCATAGATTCCGGTATTCCTATTTCAATATCTAATTATTATTGGATCTAATATCTACTAGTTCTTTTTCTTCTTCAGATCCATGAACGCTAGTGCTCCTGCCGCAGAAAGCATCAATACGACCAGAACTGTGATCGGCATGGAATCTCCGGTCTTCGGTGCAGTCTTTTCTTCAGCAGCCGTTTTTGCACTTGCGGTCGTTGCATCGGAGGTGCTTGCTGCTGCGGTGGTTGTCGCAGTAGTAGAGACAGTCGTTGCTTCTGTTGTCTCTGAAGTATCCTCCTTCGTATCTGTATAAGCTAATGCATAGGTGGAGAACTGATCTGTTTCAAAGGATAACGTTCCATCCGCATTAAGTACTGTCGGAAGTACTGTAACACTTCCTTCATGAAGTCTTAATACTACGTATGTTCTTGTATATCCATCTACTACAGCAGGGAAGCTCTTAGGAATTCCTATGGTAAGCTTCAGCGGTGTTGTAAGATTACGGATTAGCGTTTCTCCCTGAGGCCGTCCGGCAATGGATATTTCCTTGAATAAGGATATATCAAAGAATTCAATCTTATCTGCATCTGTCGCGGCTGCATTAACCTTTTCCCGGTCGGAGGCACTAATCGTATCGCTGATATCCTTGATCTCAAGATACACATCTACTTTAACATCCTCACCGTTATTAATGGCTTCTTCTATAGCTGTCTTTTCTTCGCTTGAAAGTGTTGACTCCGCAAAATCATCTGTAAGATTTGCAGCTTTTACTTCCGGTGACTTTTCGTCCTTCTTAACCTCTGTTGAGACAGACTTTTCACCGTCATCCTTTTTAATTTCGGCTTGAGTATATGTTGCCTTATAGATTACATCGCCTGTTACAGCACTAATCTCCGGTGTCCAGTCTGCAAACGTATATGTATACTGTTCATCAGCAGGCTTGGTTGGTGTAGTTCCCGTATATTCAGGTGTAACGCCATAATCCAATGTATCTTCTTTCAAAACAGTATCGTCATAATTTACCCACTTAACGGTATAGCTATTGATAGTATAAATTGCCGTTACTGTTGTATCTTCTGTTATGTTCGTAAATGCCTTATCCCAACATTCAAATGAATAGCCCTCTCTTGTCGGATCATCAGGTGCTGTGGCAGATGCATTATATTCTACATTTTCCTGTGTCTTTAATACTGTGCCGTCATAATCCTTGAATGTAACTGTATATTTATTGATTGCATATTGTGCTGTTACTTCTGTATTTGCAGTTATATTTGTAAATGATTTATCCCAACCTGTAAAAGTATAACCTTCTCTTGTCGGATCATCAGGTGCTGTGGCAGATGTATTATATTCTACATTTTCCTGAGTTTTTAATACCGAGCCGTCATAATCCTTGAATGTAACTGTATATGTAACACCGGATAAAGTAAATATACCCTTATAAGTACTATTAAAGGTTATCGTATTATTAGTTGAATCATAACTACATTTATCCGATGCTTTCCATTCACTCGCATAAGGTGTTATAAACTCACCATTTTTAGATCCATTAAAAGCCCTTGTATCAAATGTTGTAATATTATCCGGTCTGGCATTCATAATAACACTAACACTACCACTAGTCATTGATGAAAACGCAAAATCTCCTATACTTGTAACAGTACTTGGTATTTCTATTGTTAAATCATTTCTAATACCCCAGTCTGCAAATGCAAGGCCTCCGATTGAAGTTATACCTTCTGAAATAACGATTCTGCTGATATTAGAAAACGATTCATTGAATGTGTAAGAACGATAATCAAATACTACTGTACTTGAATCCACCGTTGTAGAACCATTACCGGTTACTGTTAACACTCCGGTTGCGGTATCATAAGAATAATCAATGCCATTACTCCATACACCGGTTTTAGTTTCAGCCTTAACCTTTATTGAAGTTCCCGGCACAATACCCGTCAGAGTACCGAATATCATAATAACCGCTAAAGCAAAACTCAGAACTCCCTTTCTTAATCTTCTTTTTTCCTTCATTTTATAGACCTCCTTATCATTTTATGTCTTATAACATAATAATCC
>CACZRT010000207.1 GCA_902783585.1 uncultured Lachnospiraceae bacterium
AGCTTGATCTCATTGCCAACATACTTCTGATATACAACCTTGTCGCCAACCTTCACCTGCATCGGTACCAGCTTGCCATCTACCTCTGCGCCGGGTCCGACTGCTATCACCTCAGCCTGCTGCGGCTTCTCCTTTGCCTGTCCCGGAATTACGATACCGGACTTTGTTGTCTCTTCTGCAAGCAGCTGCTTCAATACAACCTTGTCGCCTAATGGTACTAACTTCATATTCTATTCCTCCATTCATCTAAATCTGTCTTTGTTAGCACTCACTCTGTTCGATTGCTAACACCATACTCTATTGTACCTGTTTTTTCCAAAAAATCAACCCCATTTTTGAAAATAATTATAAATAATTCCTAACACGCCATTTCAACTACAGCTTGTCCACAAAAAAAGTTTTCGAACACAAATACACTCCAATAATTAATATATTCATACTGCAGCAAAAATATGATATACTACGAGGAAAGATGTCGCTGTACAAGCGCAAGCGATAACTTTTATGAGAATAAGATAACAATCATAAAACGAAAGAACGAGGATACCTATGAAAGAACAATTATACACGATACCTGTAAATGATGCCTTCCGCTCCGACTGTGAATGTCCGGTCTGTGCACTTCACCGGGAATTAGAGCAGAATGCGATCGAATACACCATGGGACCAAGCTACATGGAAGACGACAACCGTGCCATGACTGACAAATTAGGCTTCTGCAGACATCATATTCAGATGCTGTACCGGCAGAAGAACCGCTTAGGTCTTGCCCTGATGTTGAAGACCCATACCGACAAGACGATCCGGGACTTAAAGGATCTGTCCAAGAACAAGCCTGCTGCCGCCGGTCTGTTCAAACGCTCTGCTGCCGATTCACCGGTAGGCGCCTATATCAAAGAATTGGAGTCCCATTGCTTTATCTGTGAACGCATGGAGGATACCTTCAACCGTTATATCGATACCATTTTCCATCTTTGGAAGAAGGATCCGGAATTCCAGACTGCCATGAAGGGATGCAAGGGATTCTGTACCTATCACTACGGACTGCTCTATGATACCGGTGCCGTCAAATTAGATAAGAATACCTACAGTGAATTCTTAGACTGCTTAAATCAGGTCTACTTTGCAGGTATGGAACGAGTCAATGATGACATCGAATGGTTCATTAATAAGTATGATTACCGTTACGCCAATGAACCGTGGAAGAATTCCAAGGATGCCATCCCGCGCGGGATCACCAAAACGAACCACATAATATTAGAGGAATGACAGGATATCTCTACTTTCCTTCCGCAACCTCAGCCTTAATCCGATCCTTCAATTCCAGTGCCTTATCCTTGATCCTCTGCGGAGCAGTTCGGGACTGCAGGACACCTGCCAGCCACCGGACAGACTCTTCCTTTTTACCAAGCTTATAAGCAAATTCAGCCATGATATACCGAAGCGATACCTCATCCATTCCACACATCGGGAATGTCTCTTTGGAAAATGCAGCCGAAAATCCTTCATAAGCCTTAGCAACACACTCCAATGCATTCTGCTTATATTCGTCGTATTTCTTGCTGCCCTCCTGAATATTATCTTCGATTGCCTGACCATGCAGCAGCCATGCCATCTTCAAAAATATATAAGCAAGCTCACTGCTCTTGGCATTCCGCTTCATGGCACATACCAATGCCAGCTTGTGCCGTGTCAACGCCCCAGCATAAGACATCAACGGATTCTCCTCCGGAATGCCGCGGAAATTTGCGCAGTATTCCTGCTTAATGGTTCGAAGCTGACTATTAGTCAAAGCCATATAATACCTGGTCAGTGCCGTATATCCGCATTTCGTACAGGTAACCGCATCATACTTCAACGGATCGATATGATTATCATAGATTGGCCGCAGATCCTCATCCTGATCGATCAGCTTGACCTTGCCGGTCCGAACCGCCTTCACCTTGAATTCATGATCACAGACCGGGCACTTATAGGTCTTGTCAAATAACACCGACTCCTCTGTAACGACTTCCTTCACCGGCTCCTTTAATACATTCTGCTTCTTAACAGGCTTTGACTCTTCCTTAAATACATTGTCAACATTCACTTTCCCGAGCCCAAGCTTCTCCATATCCGAGAACAAACTCATATAACCACCCACCAATCTGTCATTCTTATGTCATCCATAACCGCTTAATACTTAGTCAATCTTAAATAACCTGAACCTTCCCCTAATATCCTCACTCACATAATTTCTAAAACTCTCATACGTGAATCTACTGCCCCGGCTTATAAGAGCTCTTCAGCGATACGATCCGGTTAAATACTAACGCATCCTCCTTAGAATCCTTACTGTCCACGCAGAAATATCCATGCCGCATGAACTGGAAGGAATCTCCCGGCTTCGCACCCGCGAAGTTCTTCTCAAGCTTGCAGTTCTTACATACCGTCAGAGAATTCGGATTGATATTCCAGGAGCCATCCTCGTTCCGTACCGGCTCATCATCCTTCACGATATTCTCATACAAGCGGACCTCTGCATCCACGGCCGTCGACGCATCCACCCAGTGGATCGTTCCCTTCACCTTCCGGCCTTCAAAACCGGAACCGCTCTTGGTCGCCGGATCGTAGGTACAGTGGATCTCCGTCACGTTACCGTCCGCATCCTTCTTATAATCCACACAGGTAACAAAATATGCGCCCTTCAAACGGACCTCATTTCCCGGATATAAGCGGAAATACTTCTTCGGCGGCTCCTCCATGAAATCCTCACGGTCAATATATAATTCCCGTGAAAATGTCACCGTTCTGGTCCCAAGCTCCGGATTCTCCGGATTATTCTCTACCTCCAGCTCTTCCACCTGTCCCTCCGGATAATTATCAATGATCAGCTTGATCGGATCTAAGACTGCCATCATCCGGTTATCCTTCATCTTCAAGTCTTCCCGGATACAATACTCTAACATGGCATAATCGCTGGTACTCTGTGCCTTAGACACGCCGGACAGCTGCATGAACAGCTTGATCGACTCCGGTGTGAACCCGCGGCGGCGGAGCGCCGATAAGGATACCAGGCGTGGATCGTCCCAGCCGTCCACAAGTCCTTCCTCAACCAACTGCTTAATATACCGCTTACCGGTTACCACATTCTTCAGATACAGCTTGGCAAATTCAATCTGCTTCGGTGGATGTGGATATTCCAGTTCCCGTACCACCCAGTCATAGAGCGGGCGATGATCCTCAAACTCCAAAGTACAGATAGAATGCGTCACACCCTCGATCGCATCCTCGATCGGATGTGCAAAATCATACATCGGATAAATGCACCATTTATCTCCCGTATTGTGATGCGTCATATGGGCCACACGGTATATGATCGGATCCCGCATATTGATATTCGGGGATGCCATATCGATCTTGGCGCGCAGCACCTTGCTTCCGTCCTCATATTCTCCATTCTTCATTGCTTCAAACAAGCTAAGATTCTCCTCAACGGAACGGTCCCGATACGGACTGTTCTTACCCGGTTCCGTCAAGGTTCCCCGATATTCCCGGATCTCATCCGGCGTCAGATCACAGACATAGGCCTTACCCTTCTTGATCAGCTTCACCGCTGCCTCATACATCTGGTCAAAGTAATTCGAAGCATAATAGATCGTATCACCGTAATCCGCCCCCAGCCATTTCACATCGGCTGTAATGGAATCCACGAACTCCGTCTTCTCCTTGGTCGGATTGGTATCATCAAAACGAAGATTGAACGTACCGTGATATTCCTGCGCCAATCCGTAATTCAATAAGATCGACTTGGCATGTCCGATATGGAGATACCCATTCGGCTCCGGTGGAAACCGCGTCACGATCTTCGTATATGCTCCTTCTTCCAGATCCTTATCAATGATCTGTTCTATAAAATGTTTACTTACTACTTCCTGTTCTTCCACGAAAGTATCCTCCTGTTTCATACTTTTTTTACTATACCACAATTCCTACCATTTGAAAATTCTTCTTACTAAAATTTTTATATTGACAACGAATCCTTAATTTGCTACATTATACATGTTGTGTGAAACCGTCAGGTTCCAATATCAACATATAAGTGCTACTATAGCTCAGGTGGTAGAGCGCATCATTGGTAATGATGAGGTCACGGGTCCGACTCCCGTTAGTAGCTCTTTTTTATTGCCTAAAAATACATATACTCTTATTCATTTCCTGACTTTACGGCTGGCTCAGCTTCTTCCGGATCCGCTGGATTGCATTATCGATGGATTTCTCCGGTTTGGACAGCTTACCCGCGATCTCCGTATACGACCAGCCATCCAGATACAGTTTAAGAACCTCCCGCTCGAATGCACTCAGAGCCGTATCGATCCGCTCCAGCAGACCGCCCATCCGCTCCTTCAGAATGACCGTCCGTTCCGGATCACTCTCGTCCTCCGCGACTAGAGAATCTATGATCTTACTATATCCATCCTCATCATCTGCATAGAAGGATATGTAATTATTCAGCGGTGCATTTTTCTTGCGATTCGAAGATGTGACCGCCGTGTAGATCTGACGCTTGATACATATCACTGCAAAGGTAAAGAAGCTGGCATTCCGATCCGGTGTATAATCCCGGATCGCCTTAAACAGCCCGATCATCCCCTCCTGTACCAGATCCTCGGAATCCGCGCCGATCATATAGACCTCTCGGGTTTCCCGTTTCACCAGATTCCGGTACTTATCGATCAGGTGATCCATCGCATCCGTATCATCCTCACGGATACGCGCGATCAAATCTTCATCTGTCATATTCTTATAATCCATGATATCCCTCATTTGCGTATATTTTTCCTTATCCAACGATTCGTCTGATAAACTATCTGTCCGACACACTCCGCTGTCGTACGATCTCATAAGCCAATACCCCTGTGGCCACCGATACATTCAGCGAATCAATATCTCCCTTCATGGGAATCGCAGCAATATAGTCGCAATTCTCACGTACCAGCCGGCTGACGCCCTTCCCCTCATTACCGACAACCAGGCCGATCGGACCGGTCAGATTCAACCCGTACATCTCTTCCCCGTCCATATCCGCACATACGAACCACAGTCCGCGGGCCTTCAATTCCTCCATGGTCTTCACCAGATTCGTCACCTTGACGACCGGCGTATAATTCAAAGCCCCCGCAGACGCCTTCATTGCGGTGGCTGTAAGACCGGCTGCCCGTCTCTTCGGAATGATTACACCATGCGCACCAGCGAGATTCGCTGTCCGAATGATCGCTCCTAAATTATGCGGATCCTCGATCTCATCTAAGAGAATAATAAATGGTGGCTCGCCCCGTTCCTCTGCCTTCTCAAATATATCCTCAAGCTCTGCATATTCAAAAGCGGCGATCTGTGCGATCACCCCCTGGTGCTTTCCGGTGGTAGACATCTGATCTAAGCGTTCCTTCGCCACATAGTTCACGATCGTATCATGCTTCGATGCCTCCCGTGTGATCGTCTGGACCGCGCCGTCCCTGCACCCGCTCTGTATGTATAGCTTATCCACCGTCTTGCCGGAACGAAAAGCTTCGATCACCGCATTCCGGCCCTCTATTACATATTCTTCATATTTCATACTATTCTTCCATTTCCGATATTACTTCTCTGAATTTACCTATGCTTCTGTATCAGTTGCCTTACTTCTTAGTCTCCGGCTATTCTTTTGAATACATCGCCCTACTCCTCAGTCTCCGGCTTTGCTTCCGCCAATCTGGCTCTTCCGATCAGGATCAGATCCGTGATCCTCTCATATTGCTCCGTCAGATAGAGATAACCAAGCAGTGCCTCAAAGCCTGTCGCCCGGTGATAATTCCCTGTGGTGGCATTCTTCGCCTTCGTATAGGAATTGGCATTTCTTCCCCGCATGAAGATCTCATGTTCCTCTTCTGTCAGTTCATCTAACAGAACATGGATCATCTCTGCCTGTGCATCTGCTTTCACAATATTACTGACCTGTCTGTGATACTTCCTGACCGGACTGTTGCCGTTCGCCACCGCTTCCGTCCGGATCAGAAGATCATATACCGAATCACCGATATACGCCAGGGCCAGCGGAGAATAGGAACGGATATCCTTCTTAGGAAGCTCAAGTTTCTCATAAAAGTAATGTATCAAATCCTTGTCATCGCCCATATTACACCTTTTCTGCCTTACAATATCCTTATGATACAGGCAGGATCATTCCTCTCTTTGATCACAGGATCATACCCGCTTCCACTTCACGCCTTCTCTGGTATCAAGCAAAGCAATTCCGCGGGCTGCCAGTTCATCCCGGATTGCATCCGCTCTCGCAAAGTCCTTATTCTTACGAGCTGACTGGCGCTCCTCGATCAACGCCTCAATATCCGCATCCAAGAGTTCCTTCTCCTGCTCCACAATAATTCCCAGAACATCACACAGCTTCGAGATCGTACCCTGAAGCGCTTCGCAATATGCCTTAGAGGAAGCTTCTCCCGTAGTAGAATTCGAGAACTTCACCAGCTCAAAGATCACCGAGATCGCATCTGCCGTATTCAGATCGTCATCCATTGCCGCCTCAAATCTGGTAATATAATCCGAAAGCTTCGCTGCATTCTCCTCTTCCTCGGGAGTCATAGTCCCTGCCTCCGACTTCTCTGCGAGCTCCTTCACCTTCTCATAGGCTGTCACAATCCGGTCTAAGCCGCTCTTTGCAGCCTCCACCAGCTCGTCCGAGAAATTCAGCGGACTCCGATAATGTGCACTCAGCATGAAGAACCGGATAATCTGCAGCGGATATTTCTCACTGATCTCCCGGATCGTGAAGAAGTTCCCCAACGACTTCGACATCTTCTCTCCGTCTATCCGCAGGAATGCATTATGCATCCAGTACCGTGCAAACTGGGTTCCATTGGCTGCTTCACTCTGCGCGATCTCATTCTCATGGTGCGGGAAGATCAGATCCTCACCGCCGGCATGAATATCGATTACATCCCCGATATATTTCTTCGACATCACCGAACATTCCAGATGCCAGCCCGGACGTCCCTGTCCCCACGGAGAATCCCAATACGGCTCTCCCTCCTTCTTCGGCTTCCAGAGCACAAAGTCCAGAAAATCCTCCTTCTCGTCCTCACCGGACACCTTCATCTGATGCGCCTCCGCCCGGTGGCCGGACTCTAACTCATCAATATTCTTATGCGACAGCTTGCCATATTCCGAAAAGCTTCTGGTCCGGAAATACACCGTTCCATTCACCTCATAGGCATGTCCCTTCTCGATCAGAGTCTTCACCATCTCGATCATATCCGGAATCTCTTCCGTAGCCTTCGGATGTGTAGAAGCCTCCTGCACATTCATTGCAGCCATATCCTTCTTCACTTCTTCAATATAACGTTCGGAAATGACGGACGCATCCACCCCTTCTTCGTTAGCGCGCTTGATGATCTTATCATCCACGTCCGTAAAATTCGATACATAATTCACATCATAACCCTTGTAGGTCAGATACCGTCTTAACGTGTCAAACACGATCATAGGACGCGCATTACCGATATGAATATAATCATAGACGGTCGGTCCGCATACATAGATTCCCGCTTTTCCTTCATGGATCGGCTGGAATTCTTCCTTCTGTCTCGTCATCGTATTATAGATCTTCATGCTGTTCCTCCTGCATATATCATCATTTTTTGTCTAACTACTTTCTGATACAGCCCGGACAGGTACTGCAGCCGGTGGCCGGATCAAATGCCGCCATCCGGTCATTCATAACCTCATAGCTGTAACCCTCCGCTGTCTCTAACGCACAGATTGCCTGCGCACTGATGCCTTCACCGCTTCCCGTGAAGCCAAGTCCTTCCTCTGTGGTCGCCTTAATATTCACCTGGCTCTCCTCGATCTTCAAGGCTGTAGCAATCCGTTTCACCATATCCGGAATATAGGCTGCCATCTTCGGCTTCTGCGCTATGATCGTCGCATCAATATTCGAGATAAATAACAGCTTCTCCTCTAACATCGTGCGGACATGCTCTAACAGCTGAATACTATCCGCCCCCGCATAACGCTCATCCGTATCCGGAAAATGCTTCCCGATATCTCCCAGTGCAGCCGCGCCGAGCAGAGCATCCATGATCGCATGGGTCAGAACATCCGCATCCGAATGGCCCAGCAGCCCCTTCTCATACGGGATCTCCACACCGCCAATGATCAACTTGCGATCCTCCACCAGTCTATGCACATCATATCCCAGTCCAACTCTCATATCTTTAACCATCCTCTTTCTATCTATTGACAACCAGATCCGATCATTCATCCGGAACCCATCACACATATCTGCATAAGTATAACACATCTTTCCCAAATAGGAAAACTTTTTTAAATTAATGCTTGACTTCTGTATTCAATTGCAATATAATAGCAAATGTGTCAAGCGACTATGGGATCTTAGCTCAGCTGGGAGAGCATCTGCCTTACAAGCAGAGGGTCATAGGTTCGAGCCCTATAGGTCCCATATTTTTTTGACGCAAAAACCTAATTATAATGTAACGCCCCCTCGCTTCGCTTCGGCGGCAAGTCGGTCGTCGCATTTAAGAATCGCCTTCGGCGATGCGACTCCCTGGCGGAATAGCTCAGTTGGCTAGAGCACACGGTTCATACCCGTGGTGTCGAGAGTTCGAATCTCCCTTCCGCTACTTCAAAAAAGAACCCTGGATTCCAAGGTTCTTTTTTTATGATTGCTGTCATTCATTTTCGGATCGCATTACCGTTCCGCCTTTATTCACAGAACATATTCCTCACCACGCGCCATAATGGTCAAATCCGATATTTAAGTCCACCGGCTTGCTGATCCCCGGGACAACTCCCTCCTTGCTGTACTGCCATATCTTATATTCATAAGGCAGCCTCGGCTCGTCCGCATATTGTGCAAACCAGATATCATAACCGTGAAGCCTGGTCACATCCAGCGAAAGCGCGATCCATCGCAGATTCGCATATAACATCACCGGATAGCCGGATTCATAGATGGTCTCCAAGAAGCCGAGACAGGCATCCGTTCGCTGCTCGACCGTAAGCCCCACCGTTCTGGCATCCTCATTTTCCGCATCCTCCGTATCTAAGACGATCGGCAGATCGATATTATATGCCCGGATATTCTGGAGCACGAACCTCGCTTCTTCAACCCCCTCTTCATAAGAGGTTGCCTGCGAATAGAAATATACCCCGGTATGGATCCCGTTATTCAACGCGCCGGATACATTCTGCGCAAAGGTATCATCTAATACGATCTTACCATTGCCATATCCCCGGAAGCCCAGCCGTACAAACGCAAAGTCTACCCCGGCCTCCTTCACCTGCGCCCAGTTGATGTTGCCCTGATAGCGGGATACATCGATTCCGACCGATGAGGTCACTTCCCCATTCTCCGTATAATACCGGAAATACTCATCCTCGATCAGCGCATCCGTAAAATCATAGGAATTCCGCCCGAATTCATTATCGATCTTCACCCATTGCAGCACGCCTTCCTCATCATTGATCAGGATGAACCGCTGATTCACAAATGCCCAATAATTCTCTTCCGTTTTCTCTTGGAAATCAAAATTAAGATTCTTCCGCAATGCCTGATCGATCTCAAATGGCAAAGGCTTGGAATGGCTTCTGGTGACACTAACCAGAATTAGCAATCCGAAGATTGCTAATAATTCCACACATAATATTATGATCCATATCTTTAATCGTTTCACCGCTTATTTCTCCGTATGTAATCCGACTGCTTCAGATTACTCTACTGCTTATTTCTCTATATGTAATCCAACTGCTTCGGATCGCTCTACCGCTTATTTCTCCGTATAATGATCCAGCCACCTGATCATATCATGGATCACCTGTTCCTTCTTGATGTCATTCAGGATCTCATGCCGACAGCCTTTATACATACGAAGGCGGCAGTCCATTCCCCGATTCTTATATACCTGATACAAAGCCTTCGGTGCCTTCCCAAAATCACCGGCTGCATCATCGGTGCCTGCCATCAGGAGCACCGGCATCTCCCGACGCATACGGTCCAGGTTCTTCTGCTTATTCACCTCAGAAAAAGCGGTCATCATATCTCTGTACGCTCCAACCGTGAAGATAAAATTACACTCCGGCCGGCCATTATAGTACATGATATTCTCCCGATCCTTAGAGATCCAGCTGTTTCTGAGATTCTCGTCCTTAAATGGCTTATCATAGCTTCCGATCGCCATATCGTTGATCAGCGTGGAACGATACCGATATCCATCCTTCTGGACATGAGCCACGATCTCACACAGGATCCGTCCCATTTCCGATACCGCGATATTCGGATTCACGATCCCGATCAAGATCATGCCATCCGCAAAATCCGGAAACCGCTGTACGAATTCACGTACCATCAGCGACCCAAAGCTGTGTCCCACGATATAATACGGAATCCCCGGATAATCCCGCCTTGCAAGATCATGAAGGGTTACCATATCCGACAGCAATTTCCAATTGCCGTTCTTATCACCGAAATATCCATAACACTTCGTATTCAGTACAGACCTGCCATGCCCAAGCGTATCCGCGCCATATACTACATAGCCCTGTTCACATAACGCTTCTGCCAAAGGCTCATACCGGTCAATAAATTCTACCATACCATGACAGAGCTGAACAACTGCCTTTGCCTGTCTATGCTCCGGCTCCCAGACATAACCATGGATCGTCGTTACCTCATCTGCCGATTGAAATGTAAGCTCCCTGCGGATTGCCATACTAGTCAAACTCCTTATATCTGTTAATACTGTCCTCTCAGCTCCGGATCGTCCGGCTTATACACGCCGGTCTTATTGACGATCGCATTACTGATATCTTCTACCGTCTGGGAAGGAATGTAACTTGCTTCAACATATTCAGAATTGTCGCCTTCCTCTGCCGTACTGCCAATCTTAGATCCATACAGGAACTGATGTGCAAGCTCTGCATTCGACTTCATATCTCCACCTACAATAATCGACAGATCCTGTCCCGCGATCTCGTCGTAATACATACCGGCATGATATGCAAATGGGAAACCTTCATTCTCTGTTAATTGATAAGATAATACATCCTTCATCAGAGCCAGAATCTCCGATCTGGAAAGACTGGTAGATATCTCCGGAAGCACATCGTCTAAGATCTTATTTAAGGTCGACAGATTGGACTGTTTCGCCTTATCCAGGATTGCAGCCAGAACCTCTCTCTGTCTGGCAGAACGATCGATATCCCCCGCGCCGATATTCCGGATACGACAATAAGTAACTGCCTGCAGACCATCCAAGGTCACATCTCCGGTCTCGTATAAGCCCTTATAGCTCCGACCTGCGATCTCTGCAGTTTCCGGAAGCCAGATATTCACAGAATTCATCTCATCCGGCGTTACATTAACCGTGATACCGCCCAGATCATCCACAATATCCGCCAGGGACAGGAAATTCACCGTTACATAATCCGTGATCGGAAGATCCAGATTCTTATTCAGTGTCGCAACGGATGCCTTCGCTCCGCCATAGGCATAGGCATGCGTGATCTTGGTATAACAGCCGTCATACTTGCCGGAAGTATTCGAGAATTCCATATAGGTATCCCGATATACGGAAAGCAGCCGGACCTCCTTCGTATCATTATCAATACTCGCGATAATGATCGTATCGCTTCGGTTGCCGGTATCCGTCGTAATATCCCGGGCATCCAGACCAAACAACGCGATCGTCGTATATCTCTGCCTTGTCTCTTCCGGAACCGCATCACTGATATTCAATTCCTCTACATCCAGATCTTCATAATGGATCTCATCAAACTTCTCATCGGTATACTGAAATCCATATAATACTAACAGCAACAGTAAAAATACAACCTCAAGGCCAAGGATCGTCCACAACCGCCGTATCTTTTTCTTATATTTTGTCACTTTCTTTTTCGGCCTTCTCTCTATTCTATCATCCTCATATTCATCATATGACGGATCGTTCTGCACTCTGCTCATATAATTATCCTTCTCCATCCCTTCTATACTAATCAGTATCTCTATATCTTTAAATCTACGATTTCTTGTATTCCCTATCTATAACATGTGTATCACAAGCAGTATTATGATACCAAAATATAACAAAAAGTACAACTATCAGATACGCCCTTATTTCTTAAATAATTCTTTCAAACCCCATGGCTAACAAGATACCCCTGGCCTTCACAACTGGTCAGGCAGGGGTATCCGGCAGATTCATATATTCTATTCCACTGTTACCGACTTTGCAAGATTACGCGGCTTATCCACATCCAAGCCTCTTGCCACCGATACATAATATGCAAATAACTGAAGCGGGATCACAGACAAGGACGGAACAAAGCAGTCATAGGTCTTCGGTATTACAACAGAAAAATCCGCATTTTCCTTCATTCCCTGATTATCCGCACTCACAAGAGCAAAGACATAAGCGCCTCTGGACTTCACTTCTACTACATTACTGATCATCTTCTCATAGAGATCCGGCTGGGTCGACAACGCAACCGTCAACGTACCATCCTCGATCAGCGAGATCGTACCATGCTTCAACTCACCGGCTGCATAGGCTTCCGAATGGATATACGAGATTTCCTTTAATTTGAGGGAGCCCTCCATAGAGGACGCATAATCCACGCCACGTCCGATGAAGAAGATATGCTCTGCATTGGCATACTTCGAAGCAAACCACTGAATCCGCTCCTTATCACCAAGTAATTCCTGAATCTTCTCCGGCAGGGCACATAATTCCTTCAGGATCTTACTGTATTCCTGCTCATCGATCAGGCCGCGAACCTGACCGAACAATGTGGCAAGCATATAGATTGATACCAGCTGCGTACTGTATGCCTTCGTCGTAGCGACCGATATCTCCGGTCCTGCCCAGGTATACATAACGTTATCCGCCTCTCTGGCAATGGAGCTTCCCACCACATTCACGATACCAAGCACCTTCGAGCCAAGCTTCTGTGCAAGCCGAAGTGCTGCCAGAGTATCTGCCGTCTCGCCGGACTGGCTGATCACGATCATCATGGAATTCTTCTCCAAGACCGGATCGCGGTACCGGAATTCAGAGGCAAGATCCACCTCAACCGGAATCCGTGTCATCTTCTCGATCACATATTTACCGACCATGCCCACATGATAAGAAGAACCACAGGCAATAATATAGATCCTGGAGATATTCCGGATCTCCTCCTCCGTCATATTCAGCTCATCAATTACAAGCTTCCCGTCCTTGATCCTTGGGCTAATGGTATTATCAACTGCCTTCGGCTGCTCATAGATCTCCTTCAGCATGAAATGCTCGTAGCCGCCCTTCTCAGCCGCTTCCACATCCCATTCTACCGTTACTAATTCCTTCACGATCTCTTCGAGATCCGCATTGTAGAAATGTACCTCATGCATCGATAATTCAGCCAACTCCTGATTATCAATGTAATAGACATCCCTGGTATACTTTAAGATGGCCGGAACATCCGATGCAATATAGTTGCCATGCTCGGATACCCCTACGATCAGCGGCGAATCCTTCCGGACCGCATAGACCTTACCCGGATGATCCTTGAACATGATCCCCAATGCATAAGAGCCTACCACTCGGTGCATTACCTTAATGATCGCTTCCTTCGGATCTCCCTTATAATAATAATCCAGCAGATGTGCGATCACCTCGGTATCCGTCTCGGAATGGAATTCATATCCTCTGCGGATCAGCTTATCCCGGAGCGGCTGGTAATTCTCAATGATTCCATTATGAACCACCGCGATCGACTTCGACTGATTATAATGCGGATGCGCGTTCGTCACAGAAGGCTCTCCGTGGGTCGCCCAACGGGTATGACCGATTCCCACATATCCCTTCATCGCTTCCCCATCCTGTGTCAGATCACATAACGCAGACAGCTTACCCTTGGCCTTCACCACGTTAATATCCGTACCGTCATAGACTGCAATACCGGCTGAATCATATCCGCGGTATTCCAGCTTCTGCAGACCGTCCAACAGGATCGGTGCCGCCTGCTCCTCACCTACATATCCAACAATTCCACACATATTGTAATCTCCTTTTTCACCTGCGATTCAGATCCTGACAGCATCAGGCTCCGGTATAACAATATGAGCAAGGGACCGCCTCTTACCAGCAGTCCCTATACCCTTATATCCTTACTATACTATGCATTCACAATTGCCATTAATGCATCCGTCAATGCCTTCAACTGGGCATTCGAATCCTCTAAGGAAGATCCCTTCACACCCATATAGAACTTGATCTTCGGCTCTGTTCCGGAAGGTCTCGCACAGCACCATGAATTGTTATCAAGCTCCCAATATAACACATTCGACTTCGGAAGCCCGGTTGACGAGGTCTCACCGGTAGCAAGATCTGTACGGATATCATTCTCATAATCCCGCATAGCAAGCACCTTTAAGTCTCCGATCTGCTTCGGCGGATTCTCACGAAGCTTGGTCATGATACCCTTAATTGCCTCTGCTCCGTCTAAGCCCTTCATGGTAATGGTCTGTAAGCCCTCCTTAAAATAGCCGTATTTCTCATATAGATTGATCATCTGATCCCACAGCGTCAGATTGTTCTTCTTGCACCAGGAAGCAACCTCACATAACATCATAACGGCTACGCAGGCATCCTTATCACGAGAATGGGTGCCGGCCAGACAGCCATAGCTCTCCTCAAGACCGAATACGTACTCATACGAATGATCCTGTTCAAATAACTTGATCTGCTCTCCGATGAACTTAAAGCCGGTCAATACCTCGATTAGCTTCATATGATAGTCCTCTGCGATCGGGAAGGTCATATTCGTGGTAACAATCGTCGTAACCAGAGCTCCATTTTCCGGAAGTGTTCCGACTGCTTTCCGTTCCCGCATGATATATTCACAGATCAGCATACCGGACATATTACCGGTAAAGCTTACATACTCGCCGGTCTTCGAATCCTTGGCATAGACACCTAAGCGGTCTGCATCCGGATCGGTAGCCAGTACGATATCAGCGTCCACCTTCTTTGCCAGATCCAGGGCAAGCGCAAATGCCTTCGGATCCTCCGGATTCGGATAAGAGACGGTCGGGAACTCCCCATCCGGCATCTTCTGCTCCGGAACCGGATATACATGAACAAATCCCAGCTCCTTCAGCACCCGCTGTACCGGAATGCTGCCGGTTCCATGAAGCGGTGTATAGACGATCTTAATATCCTCTGCCACTTCCTTAATGATCTCCGGGTGAATGATCTGCTTCTTAAGAGCAGCCATATACTTGTCATCCATGTCAGAACCGATCATATTATATAATCCGGCAACCTGGGCATCCATCTTCTCCATCGTTAATGCATCATGGAAATCCTTGATCTTAGCCACTTCTGCCATGATATTCTTATCATGAGGCGGCGTTACCTGTGCGCCATCCTCCCAATATACCTTGTATCCATTATACTCCGGCGGATTGTGGCTCGCCGTTACCACAATACCTGCAATACAGCCCAGCTCCCGAAGAGCAAAGGACAGCTCCGGGGTCGGACGAAGGGATGGGAATACATAAGCCTTGATGCCGTTCGCATTCAGACAAAGCGCTGCCACATCGGCAAATTCCGTTGACATCCTCCGTGAATCATAAGCAATGGCTACACCCTTATCCTCACCGTGCGCCTGCTTAATATAATTGGCAAGTCCCTGTGTCGCCTTCCGGACAGTATAGATATTCATACGGTTGATACCGGCTCCGATAATACCCCTTAAGCCTCCGGTACCGAATTCCAGCTCCTTAAAGAAGCGCTCCTTAATCTCCTTGTCATCGTCCTTGATCGCTGCAAGCTCTGCTCTGGTTGCCTCATCAAAATAAGGATCCTCGCACCACAGCTTATACTCCTCCAGATATCCCATGTCTGATACTCCTTTCCTTCCTAAAAATCTTAGTATATTATATAATAAAACCATTCAAATGAAAACCCTAAAATCCCGATCCTTTTATCACATGACTTCATATTACTTCACATGACTTCATATTACTTCACATGACTTCATATTGCTTCCGGATTACTATAAGCTTCCGATATGCTTACTTCCAATAAGTTTACTTCCAATAAGTTTACTTCCAATAAACATCCTTCCGTAAGCCCTTGATCATCCCTTCAGCCGCATCGCAAATAACCGGAACAGGGTCTTAATATAGCTGATGATAAATGGGATCAGCTTACGCTTGGACTCCCCATACAGCCGCTTGCTGAAGGAGATCGGCGTCTCCCCGATAGAGAATTCCTTCTTCCCCACCAACAGCTTTAATTTCAGCAGGATCTCCTCAAGCACATCATAATTCGTGCAGGTAAGTGTCAGCTGCTTCATTTGATCCGTATGATACATCCGGTAATTCGTAGACAGATCCTTCGCCTTCAGTCCCAGGCAGACCCTGTATGCCGTATTCAGCATGGCCGACATGATCTGGGAGGTCTTGGCATCATCGGTATGCCCGCCCTTCACATAACGGGACCCGATCACAACGGTATGCCCCTGACAGAACAGCTCATAGATCGCCGGGATATATTCCGGACTATGAGAGCCGTCACTGTCCAACGCGAGAAGCTTATCCATGGAGGCCATCTCGATTGCTTTCCGATATGCCCCGCCGAAGCCCGGCTCCTCTTGATTATAATACTTCGCACCGACCTCTTCACACAGCTGCTTCGTATTATCCAACGGTTCCTTCGTATCGATCACAAGAAGCTCATACTCCTCTCCGGTCCTGGCAAGCGCCTCCTTGATCTTTGGAAATAACACTCTTAAATTCTCTTCCTCCTTATAAGCAAGGAGCATTACACTAATTCCCATAATTTACACCTTTTTTCTATGTTCCCGAATCCCTTTCACGAGAGCGGCCGTATTCTCTGCCAGACACATGAACAGCAGGACCATGATGAGCATATTATCAAGCAATATCGTGCGATTCACCTCATGATACAGGAACTGGAGCGGCGTCAGCAGGACCACGAAGATCGGCAGATACAACAGATCCTTCCATGTCTTCTCCTCCTCATTCAGATACAGCAGGATCACCGGCACAAGATAGATCAGGCAATACAATCCGCTGTTCTTCGGATAGATGATGATATAGGTAAGCAGCGTACAGATCCTGATCCATGCCTTCTTTTGGAATACAGACGATATGACTGCATACAGACCAAGGACCGTAATGATCGGACTACAGACCTGATAGACCGCCATTTTATCCTCATAGGAAGCATCCGGCAGATACGAGATAAAGTACAGATATCCCAGCTTCGGATTCTCACTGAAGATATACATCTCGGAATTCATATGCAGATTCTCCAACCAGATCGGAATATTGGAGAAACCGCCCTTCAACAGTAAAAATGGAACAAATGCCATCAGAATGCCATATACCACCAAGCGGATCAGATTCTTCCACTCACGGCGATAGACCAGCAATAATCCGAGGATCGCCGGATAGCCTTTGAGTGCTCCGGCAACGGCAAGTCCTATATATCCGAGCTCCCGCAGCCAGCGGTTCTCCGAATCGTAACCCGCCAGAAACATAAGGACTCCGATCAGGGCAAGCAGGATCAGGTTTCCCCGCTCATACGTAAACATCATGATGCCCGACGCCATGATCATGATCGTGATCAACCATTTCTTCCAGGTAACCGTTCCCGCCATATTATAGATCTGTACCGCAAGGATGACCATCAGCATGGCAATGAAGAACACACCGATTACGATCGTCATGGAATGCAGGGACTGTACTTCACCGGTATACAAGAGCTCCCCGTCATACTCCACATAAGTTTTCAAGCCTGATATTGCGGCAAGTACATAGCATATCACATAAGACAGCGGGAAATATGCCTTCTCATACACCCCATGTGTAAGATCCGTGTAAGGAGCTCTCTCCCTCGAATAATACATGACATTAAAGAGATCTGCCATAAAGTCATCGCCGTTCCGGAAAAACACTCCGTACTGTGCCTCAATTGCCCCGCGCATACAATACCATATCCACAGCATATACAGGAGGATAAAGGCTCCCGTAAATATCCAGAACTGAAGTTGTCTGATTTTCTGCTCTTTCAGATCCATGCTTCCCTCTCTTATGCTTCCACCTGCTTCTTCCATTTGAATTTCTCTCTGCTGGTCCGGTCAAACAGGATATAGAACAGGACCAGAGCCGGCAGCAATATTGCATCAATAATGATCGCTACACTGATATAAAATTCCGGCACAAAGTAATAATACGCCTTAGGAATCAACATAAGTCCCAGAATACAGGCATATACGATATCTACCCATTTCCGCTCCGTCGGCTCTGCCATGATATAGAGCAGCACCGATGGAATCATATATGTCAGATTATACATATACGAATTCGGTGTCAGCCAGACCATCAATGCGGATAAGACCATGATCTTCTTCCAGGACTGCTTCTCCCGGAACAGACACCACAGACTCATCAGGGTCAGCATTGTCCCGATCCCCACATAATATCGCAGAGGATGAGACGATAACGGAAGGTCATAGATCCGCTGGGATATATACGGAAACCGGATGGCCGAAGTAAGTCCGACACTGAAATAGACATTCAATGCCTCGTGTGCATGACCTTCTCCATAGCTTGTCACCGCGTTCTTGAAGGCGATCACATTCTCCATCAGGCCTCCATTCCAGAAGGCAAAGGTGATCAGCGTCAGCAATCCGCCGCTCAGGATAAATATAAGCATTTTCAACCATTTCCGATCTAACAGGTAGATCAATCCAAAGAACAGTGGATAGATCTTGATGGCTGCCGTAAGTCCCAGAAAAATAGCGGCCAGCGTATCATTTTCACCGTAAAAGAACGCGAATCCCATGAAGAACAAGAGAGATATGATAAGATAATTCCCACGATCGATCATGAAAATATACGGAGCCGTACAGACCAGAGCGATCACTACGATCCATCGGAGGATCATGGGAAGAACCCCATCCGCTCTCTTCTTTAAGGTCACATACATCAAGGAGGCATTCAGCAGGGTAAACCCGCCCATACAGATCCACAAGGACAGCTTACCTGCCGTAGTATTCTTGATCTCCTGCGGAGCCACATGCAGATAATCCGCAAATAACGAGAAGACCTTCGCGATCACAAGGATCAGCGGTGGATAGGAGGATCGATAGTCCTGATACGGTCGATTCCCGCTCACCATCTGATTCACATTAAAGAAATCCATGTAGCGGTCTCCGGCCGGAAACAAGAATCCACCATGCGGATACCCCATTCCATAGTTATGTCGTAACACATACGAAAAAATGCCGAATATGATATATCCTGCCAGTATGATCCCGGTAACCAGGATCGCCTTCTGCCGTTGTTTCATTCCTCTTTCTCCCTTATGCACCCATCGTTTGATCGTCCGACCGCCGCTTCTGTCTATAGTCCGGTCCGGACAGTATCCCATCTCATCCGATACTTAGAAATTGATCCTCTCCTCTTCCACTACCAGAGGACGGTTCATAACTCTCTCATTAATACTTAAAATATACTCTCCAATAAAGCCGATAAAGAATAACTGGATCGCACCCAGGAAACACATTCCGATCAGGATCGGAGCCGTACCTGCCTGAAAATCATTCCACATGATCAGCTTCATGACCAGATAGAAGATGGCGACCAGAATACTGATGAACCCGACTGCGCCTCCGAGAAACGTCGCCAGTCTCAGTCCGATCTTCGTATAGGACGTAATACTGAGCATCGCCGCATCATACAGCGTATAGAAGTTATTATGGGTCTTTCCGGCGCGCCGCTGCGGCTGCTCATACGGAATCTCTTTGCGCTTAAAGCCTAATTCCGCAACAATCCCCCGCATAAACGGCTTCGGATCCTTCAGTTCTCTTAAGACCTCCACAAAGGAACGATCATACAGACCGGAGCCGGTAAAATGCTCAATCTGCTCCACGTCCGAGAAGCGTTTGATCAACTTATAATAGATACTTCGAAGCAGATACATGATCTTGCTTTCCTTACTGCTGGTCTTAATTCCTATGACGATCTTATATCCATTCTCCCACTCTGCAAGATATTTCGGGATCAGATCGATCGGATCCTGGAAATCACATACCATAGAGATCGTACAATCCCCCGTCGTCTGCAGAATTCCATAATACGGAGAATTAAACTGTCCAAAGTTCTTCGCATTAAAGATGGCCTTAATATTCGGATTGCCGGCACAGATCTCCCGAAGCAGTTCTCTTGTCTTATCATGGGAATCATTATCTATGAACACCAGCTCATAATCATACTGCGGAAGCTCTGTCTCAAACAAATTCACGATTGCTTCACTCATCGGACCGACATTCTCTTCTTCGTTATAACAAGGGATCAGAATACTGACCTTCTTCCTCTCCTCCATCGCTTGACTATCGCTCATATCTATACCTCTCCACCTTAGTCATCAGGAATGCCCGCGAACCCATGCGATCGTTCGACGGATTCCTTCCTCGAATGATATCTCCGGCTCGAATCCGGTATCCTCGGTCAAAGTCCGGATATCTGCGCACAGATACATCACCTGTTTATCATAATACGGGATCTCTCCAAACCCAATTTCTATTCCCGGGTCTATCGCATCCCGAATACTGCATATATATTCGGATAACGGACGAACCTTCCCGCTTCCTACCGGATAGATAGCACCATCCTTCCCATATTCAGCCGCCAGATAGAAGGCTCTTGCAGCATCATCACAGTACAGGTAGTCCCACATCTGTTCACCTAATGTATACTGCGGCCGTTCGCCCTTCAGCATCTGAAGGATCCCTGACATGACCATGGTATGCAGCCCATCTCCCGGTCCATAGGTACTCAGGATCCGCACCCATATATGCTTCATTCCATACTTCCTGCATAGGATCCGGCTCATGCTTCCGGCACACAGCTTCCCGATCCCATATCCGGTCTCCGGATTCGTCGGCGTATCCGGAGAGAGCGGAATTCCATCCACTCTGCCGTATTCTGCCTGAGAACCTGCGCCGAGAAATGTATGGCAGCCGGCAGCATGTGCCAGTTCTACCGCCTCTAAGGTCGCCTGAACATTCCGATTCTGAAGCATCACATCATCTCTGGCTCCGCCATGCGTTCCGCCCCATGCAAAATGGAAAAAGGCATCATAATCATCTGCAATCTTACCCTTAAGCGTCAGAAGGTGATTCACATCACATTCCTGCACCTTCACATATTCGCTGACAGGAACCATATCCATCCGATTCGTACCGGGACGGACCAGAACCAACACAGATATCTGCTTACTGATAAGCAAACGGATCAAGGCACTGCCAAGCATTCCGGTCCCACCGGTAACAATTACCTTCTTCATCATATTCTATGATTCTCCTCATACTCTTCTTTCGGAAGGAACGGATACATATCATCAATTGGCGGTGAGACGATCTTCCCATCCGGAAGCACCTTCGAGGACAGCTTTGGTTCAAAGTTCTGTGTCTCATCCACGACCACTTCACACAGGATCGGACCATCCGAATTTAAGAGCTGTTCTAAGCGCTCATCCACATGATCGAGCGAGTCAATTCGAAGATACGGAATCTCATATGCATATGCGATCTTCTCAAAATTCGGAAAGCTGAGTCCATTCCCATCACATACACCCACAAGCGGCTTTCCCTTAAAGAGATTCGTCTGTGTCTGACGGATGGAATGGTAGCCGTTATTATTCAGGATGATCAGCTTCATATTCAAATGATTATAGACGACCGTCTGCAGCTCCTGTATATTCATCTGAAAGCTTCCGTCTCCGTCAATACAGATCACACGCTTTCCCTGTCTTGCCACACATACCCCAAGCGCCGCCGGGAATCCATATCCCATGGCCGCGCATCCGGAATTTGTAAATAACCGCTGCTGCTTCTTGATCTCCATCGCTTGAAATGAGATCACGCACGCACTGCCATTTCCGCAGATCACATCGTCCCCTTCCTCGAGATGCTCTGATAACTTCGTAATAAATACATACGGATTGATTGGAGAGGTCTTATCATAATAAGACTTCAGCGTTGCCGGATACTTCTGATTGATCGATCTCGCCCATGCAAGCCATGTTCTGTGCTCTTCGGAAGCGCCCGCATATGAGATGCCAAGTACATGCTTCATCATATCCTTCACATCCGCATGCACCTTCAGATCGACATCGACCGTCGGCTTACGCAGCTCGGCCTCATCAATATCCACTACGATCTTATATGCATTCTTGGCAAAATCATGATAATTATAACTGATCTGACGAATATTCATCCGACATCCCAGTACCAGGAGCAAATCTGCATTCTGAACAACAAAATTACCGCCGCGCGTACCAACCGTTCCGGGTCTTCCGCAATACAACGGATGCTCGTCCCATAACAGATCATGCGCATTCCATGCTGTTACGACCGGAATTCCAAGCTTATCGATCAGCTGCAGGAATTCCTCATAAGCATTACCAAGACGGATTCCGGTTCCCGCGAGGATCACCGGCTTCTTCGCCTTCGAAACCTTCTCTAAGATCACCTCAGACAACGAGGTATCATATACCGGCTGCTCCGGACTCTTAAGCTCTGATGGATCAAACCCCTTAAGCTCCTCCGTCTCGATCGGCGTCGCCTGTACATCCAACGGAATATCCAGCCAGACCGGTCCCTTCCTGCCATTCATACAGAGATACCATGCCTTTTCCAAATGATACCGGATCTCTGTCGGCTCTGTCACCATATGGGCATACTTCGTCATGGTCTTCACCGTATCCACGATCTGGAATTCCTGATCGCCCAACTGACGAAGCGGAACATCCGTAGACCAGGTCGTAGTCTCTCTTTTCACCTGTCCGGAAACAACGAACATCGGAATAGAATCCTGCCATCCGCCTAACACACCTGTGATCGCATTGGTTCCACCCGGACCACTTGTCACACAGACTGCGGCAACCTTCCCGGTCAATCTTGCATATCCTTCCGCCGCAATCGAGCATGCCTGCTCATGATGATTATAGACACTGTGCAGCTCTTCCTTATGTCCGAGCGCATCATTTAAGTGCATGGCTCCACCGCCGGTTACGGTGAACAGATCCGTAACACCCTGCCTAACCAAAAAATCCGCAATATATTCAGCGACCTTCATCTTCATAATATCAATCTCCTACTCATCTTCTATCTTACTATATCCCTGCTCACTTTCAGCCTACGATATACGGGAGCAGCTCCATCGGGGTATCCGCACATCCGACGGACGGGTATTTCCCGACATCCTCTTTTGTCCGGAAATCAAATCCGTAGGTAACTCCGATAAAATCAACCCCTAACAGACCGGCGCCGTTGGCGTCATGCCAGCTGTCTCCTACCATGACCGCATCCTTATAATCCGCAGAGCCAAGATCCACCATGCATTTCTCGATAATATCGACCTTCTTAAGCTTCCCTTCAAAATCCGATCCATAGATCACATCACAATACTTATCAAATTGAAAATGTGTCAGGATCTTCTCCGCATAATCCTGCCGCTTATAAGTGGCAACCGCCAGCCTGACTCCATGCTCTCTCAGGACCGTCATACATTCATAGATCCCTGGATACGGAACTGCGCCAAACAAGTATATATCCTTATACACCCGGCGGAACTCTGCCGCCATCTCATCAGCCTCTTCCTTGGACAGCTGATATTCCTTCTGAAAGGAGTCCTGGATCGGCGGTCCGATAAAGCTTCGAAGCGTCTCTGGATCCGGCATCTTCTTATGATATACATCAATGGTATGCTTCACGGAATTCAGGATTCCCTCACTGGTATCAAGCAGGGTTCCATCCACATCGAACACGACTATATTATATTGATTCATTCCTGTACCTTCCTCCTCCTGTCTTCCATAATCCATTCTATTCTTATGTCATATTCCGCTGTCTTCGTATAATCCAATCTATTCTTATGTCATACTCCGCTGTCTTCGTATTACTATCCTGTCGGTTTATAATCTGACTGCTATACAAGATTCCGCGCATCGCATATATAACCGCTCGATCATACGGTTCAAGCTTCTTCCGTATACAGGGAATCCGTGATGAATTCCATGTCCAGCTCGTCCTTCATAGACTTCAGAACCCCTGCCACATAGGCGTTCAGCTCCTTCGCCTGCGTCTTGGTAAAGCTGTATTCCACATAACCATTGATATAATTCTGCTTCTTATCGCCGGTATAACCATCAAATCCACCAAGTGCTACATGCGTAACCCCGATCTTCTTCATCACCTTCAAAAGCATGATAAAGGAATTATCAATGATCTCGGCGTCCATATCCAACAGCGAGCTATACTGCAGGGTATAATCAAACCGTCCATCCGTCTTCGTTACATTCGACGTAGCGATCACCTGTAATTCCGGATTCTTAAGAAGTGCCGTGGCAAGCTGTACATACCGCTTGGCATTACTTAAGAATACATAATCCGACTTGAATTCTCCGGATATGAAATTGATCGTCACGATCAACGGATCCTTCTTGGCAATATAGGCCTCAATCTTGTCAAGCTGCTTCTGCACATTCTGACCCGGACCCAGCAGCAGGACCTCCCTGCCCCGAAAGAGCTCTGTAAGTGCCTTCACATCCGCATCATCATTCACTTCAATATCCTGATAATCCAGATACAATTTCTCGATCAGCTTCTGATCATACATCAGCTGCTTCTCACCCGTAAGCTTCGCCAGGATCTCATTGATCGACTTCACTGATAAGGTCCTCTTATCCATCAGATAGGATACATAATTCGGATGGCAGTCATTCGAAGCCGCAATGAAGAAGAACATATTGTATCCCCATGGCGTCATCTTATAGATCGGCATGACATTCGCATCCACTGCCTCCAGGATCTGACTGATATCATAATGCTTGCCGTAATTATGATTCAGGTGCATGGCAAGCAATTCCAACGGAGCATTCCCGGCGCTCTTACCCATTCCGTATATAGTTCCGTCCACCAGAACCATACGTTCCGTCTCATGCGACAGCATTTCAATGCAATTCGCATAAGCCATCTGGAAATTATTATGCGAATGATATCCCAGACCGATCGAGGTCTTTAAGTGCTTATTTAACTGTGTATAATAATGCATCAGATTATTCTGGTGCAGCAGTCCGTAAGTATCGACCATAGATACTGCATACGGTTCCAGATCATTGGCAAGCCGGATCAGGTCCATCAATTCCTCATCGTTATAGCTTGTAATGGATACCAGCTGGACGAAGACCTTATAACCGAGTTCCTTCAGGCTGCGGCAGAAATCAATCGCCTCCCACCGGATATGCTTCTTGAAGATAACCCGGATCCCATCCAGATACGAATCCGAACAAGGCTTGATATGACTGACATCACAGGTTCCGTAGTCGATCATGCCGACCACCATCGTATCCTTACGATCCAGATCTCCATAGATTTTCTCCACACAATCCGTATCCGGCATAATACTTCGATTCATATCAAATGGTCTTCTCTCATCCAGAAATCCGACCTCGATGATATTCACGCCTGCGCCGACCACACGTTCAAAGATACTGACAAGATTGTTATGCCCGAATTCCCAGTCGTTCACATATCCACCGTCTCGCAGCGTACAATCCAATAACTTGATCTCTCCCATATATGTACTCCTTTTTAATGCTTAATCCTATATTCTCTCACATATTTACTCATGTATTTCCTCTGTGACCACGGCCTTCTTCTTCTGACGGTAAGCCCAGAACTTATTAATAATGAAATTCAGCGGGATCGTGATCACCATATTCAGGAACGGTGCCAACGTCGCGCCCAGATCCGTTGCCGTAAGTCCCAGCGAAAATCTGGTATTCAGCCAGGTAACAGGCTCTGTCAGATACTGCTCGATATGTATTACATTCGACCAGAATAACAGAAGGACCGAATTCAGGAACAATCCCGTGAAGGAATATGCCACATAGGTCTTCAACAACACCTTCCACCATACCCGGTGCTCTCCATCCTCAGACTCCTTGAACACAAACCGGCTCTGCCAGAAATACGCATTCAGGACGCTGATAATGAACCCTACCACATTACCAAGCTGCATTGCAGCCGCTTCCTTCATGACCGCCTTGCTGATATAGTAGGTCACATTATATATGATCATAGACACTGCAGTATTACTCAGTCCCACCATGCCGAACTTGATGAACTGCCACAGTGCCGCGATTCCCTTTTTCTTCTGAGTTTCCTCTTTCATTCTCTGCACCTATGCCTCTATAGCCTCGCGAATCGTCTTCGCCATATAATCGATCATCGCATCCGTCATCCCCGGATAGACACCTACCCAGAAGGTATCATCCATGATCCGGTCAGTATTCTCCAGGGTTCCGACGATCCGATAACCCTCTCCGGACTCACGCATCTCATCAAAGCATGGATGCTTCGTCAGATTACCCGCAAACAGCATACGGGTCTGTACACCCTTGCTCTCAATATAAGGAACGACCTTCTTCCGATCCACGCCCTCCTTACAGGTGATGAGGAAACCGAACCAGCTTGGAATGGAATTCGGACAAGCCTCCGGAAGGATCAGCTTATCCTCCGTGCCGGCAAGCGCTGCCTTCAGACGGTCAAAGTTATGCCGGCGGCGCTCCACAAAGGATGGGAACTTCACGATCTGCGCACATCCGATGGATGCCTGCATATCCGTTGCCTTAAGATTATATCCAAAATGAGAATATACATACTTATGATCGTATCCCTCCGGCAATTCCCCATGCTTGCCGTCGAAGCGGTGTCCGCACATATTATCCCGCCCGGACGGACAGATACAATCCCGTCCCCAATCGCGGAAGGACCGGATGCACTTATGAAGAAGCGGATCATTCGTATAGACTGCGCCGCCCTCTCCCATCGTCATATGATGCGGCGGATAGAAGCTGGAGGTACCGATATCACCGACCGTTCCGGTAAATCGCTCCTCTCCGTCCAGAATATACTTCGATCCAAGGGCATCGCAGTTGTCCTCTACCAGCCACAGACCATGCCTGTCACAGAAGGCCTTCACTTCCTTCAGATCAAATGGATTCCCCAGCGTATGTGCGATCATAACCGCCTTCGTCTTCTCGGAATACGCCTCTTCCAGCTTCGTGACGTCAATATTATACTGCGGGATCGTTACGTCCACGAATACCGGAACTGCGCCATACTGGATGACCGGCGCAACCGTTGTCGGAAAACCTGCAGCCACCGTGATCACTTCATCCCCGCGGCGGATCGCACGATCCTTTAACAGTGGTGACGTCAGTGCCATAAATGCGTTCAGATTCGCAGAGGAACCTGAATTCACCAAAGAGCAGAACTTCACACCCAGATAATCGGCGAACTTCTTCTCAAACTCATCCGTATATCTCCCGGAGGTCAGCCAGAATTCCAGCGCGCTGTCTACAAGATTACACATCTCCTCATGTCCGTAGACTCTTGACGCATAAGGAATACGGTCTCCCTCCTGAAATGGCGGTTTCTGATTGTGGTAGGTATCACAATACTCAGATACCATATCCAGTATCTGCTTCTTAGCCTGATCCTCTGTCATATTCTCAAACATCCTATTCTCTCCTTTTCCAACTTATATTCTTATCATTCTTCATTCACCAAGCCTG
>CACZRT010000208.1 GCA_902783585.1 uncultured Lachnospiraceae bacterium
AAGAGTCATCTGTTAAAGGAGGGCTACATGATATGATTGGAAGAGAAGATTTATTTCAGGCAATTGGAGAGCTTTCAGAGGAACGGTTGGAGCAATCGGAGCAGGCAGAGGTAAGGCAGAGTAAGAACCGGATCATATGGGTGAGATATGCGGGGATCGCCGCAGCGGCTTGTCTCATACTGGTGATCGGGATCGCTGTACCTACGATCGTAAATAAGGGCAGAGGCGGCTTTGATTCTGCAATGAGCGAGAGTGCTACGGGACAGGGTGCCGGCAAGGATCTTCTGGAGAACGCGGGAGCGTATACGAATGAAGTGGCACCGGCAGGCGACGGATATATGGATGACGCAGTACCTTCTGCGGATGATGCAGTGTATAACGGGGATGATGATTATGAAGAGTCACTGGAAAGCAATTATAGTACGAATCAGGTTCCGACCGGAGATAATGATACGGTGTATGACAGGGTTGGAACAGATGAGGAATTGCGATTCCTGATCCGTTCGGATGGAAGCGATACACAATCGCAGAGTGCCGTAACAGAATCGTCGGATGTCTCTGCTGTATATGAAGCGATTCCGGATGCAGAGCGTAAGCGGATGGGCTATGCCGAAGATAAGGATCTGACCGATGAGGATCTGGGCAGCTATCTTGGAGTGACAGGATATCCGGAATCAAACGAAGATGTTCCGGAGGATATTGCCGGATACAAGGTATATTCGACAGCGAAAGCACCGTCAGACAGGACGTATGTCATTGTTGATCTTAACGGAAGCTATAAGCTGTGTTACAGGATAGGAGAATAGTAAGATCCGAAAGCACACAGAGACTTAACATGTATCTGAACACAGGTAATATAAGAGGGTCGAAGTAAGAAGGTTCGATTCAAAGATAGGATTAGATGAGATAAGGAAAGGATAAAGGGTGATGAAAATGAGGAATAAGATGAGATATGGAAATTTAATCAAGTTAGGAGCTGTGGGAACAGTTGTAGCAATGAGTCTGGCGGGATGCGGGTCTGCCTCTTCCTCATGGGGCTCCGGAGCAGCTGATAATAGTTATAAGAGCGGTATGGGAGTAGCAACACAGGCAGCAGGCGATGTAAATTATGATGGCGATTATTATGAATATCCTTCGGAAGATTATTCTTATGATGATTATGGATATGATGAAGAATATTTAGAATATGAGATGACAGATAGTCAGACCAACGGCGGACAGTCCAGCTCCGCAGCCATGGAAGCTAATCAGGGAGCCAAGCTGATACGGACGGTTGACATATCCTTAGAAACCGAGCAATTTGACGATGCAGTACGGCTGATCGAGCAGAAGACGGCGGAGGCAGGCGGATACATTCAGGACTCCCAGTTATACGATTACAGCAGCGGAATGCGCAATCAGGTGATCACAGTCCGGGTTCCTTATGAGAAGGTAGACGGCTTCCTTGCGGGGATTGATGAGTATGCAACGATCCGCAGTAAGAGTGATACGACACAGGATGTAACACTGCAGTATGCCGATGTTGAGACGCATATCGAAAGTCTTGAGACACAGCATAAGCGGTTGTTAGAGCTGATGGCACAGGCTGAGAATATCGAGGATATCATTACACTGAATCGCGAGATCACAGAGGTGGAAGCAGAGCTTAACAGCTACAAGAAACAGATCCGGAATTATGATAATCTGGTAAGCTACAGCACGATCACCGTATCGATCAAGGAATCCACGTATATCAGCCCTGTGGTAGAGGATACGACACTTTGGAGCAGAATGACCTCCGGCTTATCTGACAAGATGCATGATATTGGTGAGTTCTTTGCGGATCTTCTGGTATGGTTTGTTGTTAATCTTCCGATCTTCCTCATTTTGGCAGTCATCGTAGTAATCCATATTGTAATTATCAAGCTGATCATTCGTGGCGCCAGAAAGAAGAGAGCTAAGGTGATCGCAGCAAGGGAAGCAAAGAAATTGGAACAGGAGAAGAACGCTGAGGCTAAGAAGGAAGAAATAGAGCAGAGCGCTGAGGCTAGGAAGGAAGAGTCAGAGAAGAGCGCGGAGGCAAAGAAAGAAGATCCGAAGAGGTAAATAGCGTTGTGGAAACAACGAACAGGAATATAAATTAACAGGAGAATCACAATGAGAAGGACTCAATTACGAAATCGATATATAGCCGCTTTACTGTCCATTTCCATAATATTGGGAATAACAGCCTGCGGAAGAGGGACGCCGGCCGGACAGGAGGATCCGGGGCAGCAGACTACCGGCTCCGGTGATACACAGGAGCCTGTGATTACCGTTCAGCCGGGAAGTAATGAAGGATCCCGGGAGCCTGATGTTCCGGGAGAAGCATTCGATCCCGGTCAGGAGATGACGCCTTTGGATTATAATTCCTATTATCAGTTCATGCTGCAAAGAGCGTCAGAAGGGAATTGTATATTCAGTCCGGAATCTATGAATATCGCCTTTGATATGTATGGGTATTTGTTGGAGCCGGAGGATCAGAAGACGATCAAAGACTATCTGGGGAACCGTCCGTATATGGATTATTCGTCTACAGATGTGTTCAAGATCACGAACCGGTTATGGATCAATAGCAATAAAGAGTTTCATTTGCCGGAGAACAGTAAGCTGGATGGTGGAATCGCATATTATATTGATATGTCCGATCCGAAGTCGACGGATGAGAAGAACCGATATGTCAGCGAGCAGACGAATGGGTTTATCACTTCTACGCCTACAGAATTCACCCCGCTTGTAGTCTTTGATGCTATGAATATTCTGTACTTTAAGGATACATGGAAGGATGGGGACAAATGGCTGGATGGAGATACGACTTCCTTTACCAATGAAGACGGAACGGTCAGTGCTGTCTATATGATGCATGATGGTGCAGATTCTTATCTCCAAAGTGCGAATGCACATGGGTATACCATGCAGTATGAGAACGGCTTCCGGTTTATGGTGATCCTTCCGGATGAAGGAACTGCACTCTCTGACGTGGATGTCAATGCATTTATCCATGGTGATGTGGATACGGTTATCAATGAATGCTATCTTGCCATGCCGGAATTCGAGACAGAATCTACATATGAATTAGGTCTTCAGGACTTAGGACTTCCGGTAACGCAGCTTGCGAAAAGTGTCTATGATCATGATACAGATCCTCCTAAGATCACACAGGTTGCCAAGATCCGTGTGGATCATGAGGGAACCGAGGCTGCAGCCGTGACAGAGATTATGGTAGAGGATAATGCAATGATCGCTGTAGAGGAGCCGTACTATATGACCTGTGACCGCCCATTTATCTATGTCATTCAGGATACACAAAATGATGATGCTGCATTTATCGGTGTGGTTCGGGAATTGAAGACGATCAATTAAATTAGAGATATAGAAAGCCGGAGTATGATGGATATACTTCGGTTTTCTGCCGTTATATGTCAGAAAATTTCGTTGCTATCTATATTTGATTGTCTTATAATATAGGCATGAATTTCTTTCAAATTATAACGGGTAATATCATAAAGTGGTGGCATGTGCATATCACGCCGATCCTGCATATTAACAATAATAAAAAGGGAGATGGACAAGTCTGGGGCGGAGACGGGAGCTTGGCTCAGGAGGCTTCCGGGCAAGGCGGTGCACAGACCGGGTACGGTCAAGGATCTGGTGATAATACACAGGGAGCCACGGCATCTGCATCGTCCACATCGAAGTCTGGTAATGCTGCTGTGAACGGCGCCTCTGCGGATGCGCTGGAGATCTTGAACCGGATCAATCGCGAGAAGGATGAGGTTCGTCTGCGTGAGATTGAAGCGGCAGAGAAGAAGAGAGAGGAAGAAGCACGGATCGCATCGATCATGAACTCGAACAAGGTGGATGTGAATGCGTTCATTGAGGAGGGCCGCAGTAAGTCCGGTGGCACGGATTCGTCTGCAGGTACAGAGGCTTCTTCAGATACGACTTCCTCAGCCAGTGAGGAGGAGATGCGCCGTGCGCAGGAGATCTTAGACCGTCTGAATCGCGAGGCGGCAGAGGATGAGGCGAAGAAGCAGGCAGAGATTGAGGCGGCGAAGGCAGAGGCGAGAGCGAGAGAAGCAGCGGAAGCGAAAGCGGCAGAGAAAGCAGCAGAGAATGAAGCTGTAACGGATAGCGCTTCGGACGAGGATATGCGCCGTGCCCAAGAGATCTTGGATCGTCTCAATCGGGAAGCGGCAGAGGACGAGGCCAAAAAACAGGCAGAAATCGAGGCGGCGAGAGAACGGGCAAGAGAAGCCGGATTATAGATACATGAGAAATGCCAGCAAATTCAATCGTTTGCAGGCATTTTTCTTTTTTTTGAAAAATTATTAGCACTCGTGCTTGACGAGTGCTAATAATTGTGGTATAGTACATATCAGAACAAAGAAACCAATGCGATATCAGTCCAATATCAAGCATAGGACAAGGTATCGGCAAGAAGCTGCACAACAAGGATCACTTTAGATCAAGACAGAATAAGATCATAAGATCTGTGCAGAATAGAAGAATAGGAGGAATTGATATGTTAGTACCAAGTTTTTTTAAGGATGATTATTTTGATGATTTTTTAAACGGCGGATTACGCGAGAATGTGAAGCCGCTTATGAGAACGGATATCCGGGAAATCGGTGAAGATTATCTGTTGGAGATCGAGATGCCGGGCTTTTCTAAGGATGAGATCCATGCGGAATTAGAGAAGGGATATCTGACCATCAGCGGAGTGCATGTTGGCAAGATTGACGAGGATGAGCGTCAGGGCAAGTATATCCGCAGAGAACGGAATCTGGGCAAGTGCTCAAGAACCTTCTATATCGGCGAGAACTTAAAGCAGGAGGATGTGAAGGCCAAGTATGAAAATGGTATCCTGACCGTTGCATTTCCGAAGAATAAGAAGCCGGAAGTGGAAGAGAAGCGCACCATTGCCATTGATTAAACGAAGACCTTTCCAGACAGACGACCGGGGACTCTCCCCGGTTGTTTCTCTTTCAATCATTTATTCGACCTGTATAAGAGAATATGAACTTTATGAAGCGCAATTTGACAGAAATTCGAAAGATTGTGCTTGAAAAATCACAGATACGAAATATTTTTAACACAGTTTTTTCACAATTGCCATATATTCTTAAAGCGTGATAAGGAAATAAGAACCTGACGGATATCATATATGGAACGATCGGATTCAGATTCAATAATGATTCAAGAAGAGAGATCGGCAATAAAGCCAAGAACGGAATTCGAAAATGGATGCAGAGATTGGTCGGGTTCGGAATATGATAAGAATAGAAAGAAGGTATGCTCTATGAGTAAAATGTGGCAGAAGGTTGGCGTGTTTGCGGCATGTGGACTGGTATTTGGAGGACTGACAGGCGGAGCTTTCTATGGAACGAAGCTTGGCTCTGAGTTATTATCGCAGAAGATCCTGGATCAGCCGGAGGTTGAGATCTCTACAAGCAGTGATGGAAATGGGAAGGAATTCAAGGTGGAATTCGACCGGAAATCAGAGGCTTCCGATGAGATAGAAAGTAGCGGAGATACTACCATCGGCGGTCAGAATGTCTATAATATATCGACCAGTAAGATCAGTGAATTGTATGATGTGGCAGATCTGGCAGAGGCGGTGACACCGTCCATCGTATCGATTACCAGTACAGTTCTGTATCAGAATCCGTATGCGTATTTTTACGGCGGCTCCTCAACATATCCGGTTACCGGTGCAGGCTCCGGTATTATCATTGGCGAGGATGATGAGCGTCTTCTGATCGTTACGAATAATCATGTTGTAGAGGATTGCGAGTCTCTGACGATCGGCTTCTGTGATGATTCCGATGTGGATGCGGAACTGGTGGGAACGGATCCAGGTAATGATCTGGCTGTAGTTGCCGTGAAGAAATCCGATATGGATCAGAGTACCTTAGATGCGATCAAGATCGCGAATCTCGGCGATTCCGACAGTATTCGGGTCGGTGAACCGGCGATGGCGATCGGCAATGCTCTGGGGTATGGACAGTCTGTGACGGTTGGATATATCAGCGCCTTAGATCGTGAGGTAACGGTCAGCAATGGTACTATTTCTATGATCCAGACCGACGCGGCGATTAACGAAGGCAACAGCGGAGGCGCTTTGTTCAATCTGCAGGGTGAGGTGATCGGTATTAACTCTGCTAAGGCAAGAAATTACAATAATAATGTGGAAGGCATGGGATATGCCATTCCGATCTCCGATGCGATCCCGATCGTGCAGAGCATTATTGAGGGTAAGCAGCAGAATCAGACGATTGCGTCCGGAAGTGCTTATATGGGAATTCAGGGCAAGGATCTGAGCGCGTATGATATATCTTCCTTCAATATGCCGGAAGGCGTCTATATCATAGCTGTCATGGAGAACGGGCCGGCCGATGAAGCAGGAATGCAGTCCGGAGATATCATTACGGCGATCAATGACAACACAGTAACCTCTATGACAGAGATCAAGTCGATCCTGGCAGAGCTTGAGCCCGGCGATACCATTCAGGTCACAGTGTCACGGGCAGACCGGCGCGGCGATTATAATACCGAGAAGCTGGACATTACACTTGGCAGCTATTCCGAATAAGGAGCCTGAGTTGAAAACAATTCTGAATAGAGGGCTTGAATAAAAGCAGATCAACAGCATATAAGAAGAGATACCCGCATATAGTTGGAATAAATGGACTATATGCGGGTATTTTTTGTGTATGAATGAGGCGAAGGTTGATGCCGAGCTGCAGCTGGCATTGTCTTTAAATAATGCGGAACGAAGCCGGAGTCTGGATCTGGATGTGGGTTATGATGAGGAGGATCGTTCATGGGAGCTGATCATTAAATATTCCGGCGATATCCGTCCGATCGCAGAGGAACTTGGGATGGAGATTACTCCCCTGTTAAATGAGTATGCGATCGTGCGGATCCCGGAGAATCGGATCGGAAGGCTGTCTGAATATGCGCAGATTGAATATATCGAGAAGCCCAAAGCCCTTCTGCTGTCCCAAATGGAAGGCATTGCGTCCTCCTGTGTGAATCCGGTCCGGCTGCCACCGCTGTCCTTATATGGAACAGGGGCGTTGATCGCCGTGATCGATTCCGGCATTGATTATTCACATCCGGATTTCCGTAAGGAGGATGGAAGTACAAGGATTCTGGAGATCTGGGATCAGTCGGATGCGAGCGGAACTCCTCCGTCCGGTTATCCCATGGGCTCTGTCTATCGCTCGGAGGATATCGATACAGCGCTTCGAAGACCGGATGCCCGGGAGCGGTTAATGGTCGTGCCTGTTACCGATCTCTCCGGTCATGGTACTCATGTTGCCGGAATTGCGGCGGGCAATGGACGGGCTTCCAACGGTTTTTATGTAGGCGTCGCTCCGGAAGCCGATCTGCTGATCGTGAAGTTAGGTCCCGTTTCTACAAGAGGATTTCCGAGAACCTCTGAGCTGATGCAGGCGATCGACTGGTGTATCCGTTATGCCATAGACCGAAACCGTCCCATTGCGATCAACTTAAGCTATGGCAATAATTATGGGGATCATGCCGGCACAAGTCTTTTGGAACAGTATATTAACCGGGTTGCGAATCTGGGACGGACGAATATCTGTATCGGCGCCGGTAATGAGGGGAATACTGGACGGCATTATGCGGGGAAGATCCTGCCAAATGAACAGGAAATGGTGGAGTTCCTTGTGGGTCCATTTGAAACCGGTTTGAATATTCAGATCTGGAAGGAATATGCAGATCAATTCCGCGTGATCGTGCAATCGCCCTCGGGTGAGATCGTGAATGTGCCGGAGGAGCTTCTGACCCGGATCGGCAGACAGACGGAGGTGAAGATCTTATATGCCATGCCGACTCCGTACGACACCAGACAGGAGATCTATATATCCATGATCCCGACCGGTAATTTTATTGAGGAGGGAATATGGAGGCTCTATCTGGAACCGATACAGATCCGCTCCGGGTATTATAACATGTGGCTTCCGGTATCCGGCTCTACCAGCGCGCTGACTTCTTTCTTTCGGCCGACCGCAGAGCTTACCTTGACGATTCCGTCTACCGCATACCGTGCGATCACGGTGGGAGCCTATGATTCCCGTACCAACAGTTATGCCGCATTTTCCGGACGGGGATATTCCGGCTTGCAGGAGATCGGTGGAGTATCGGACTATATCGGGATTACGGGAATCTACGCGCCGAAGCCGGATCTGGCAGCGCCGGGAGTTGAGATCATATCTGCGGCGCCCGGAGGCGGATATGCAGCGCGAAGCGGAACCTCAATGGCGGCGCCATTTGTAACAGGCGCAGCGGCGCTTCTGATGCAGTGGGGGATCCTAGAGGGGAACGACCCCTATCTCTATGGGGAGAAGCTGAAGGCATCATTAATCCGTGGAACGAGGCGTCTTCCGGGCTTTCAGGTATATCCGAATGCATTGGTGGGGTGGGGCGCCCTTTGCGTGTGGGACAGTATTCTGTAACAGCTTTTATATCTTTCTGTCGACTTTTGTAGTACGAATGGGAGTATACTTTTTCCTTATTTTGAATAAATATTATATGTATCGACCCGATCGGTATTAGGTGAATACTTTATCATAATAAACAGATACCTTCAGGTAAGGGCATAAGAAGGAAGGAGCAGAGCTATGACAGAGAAATTATTAAGTAACAATCAGGCGGTGGTTGCGGGAGAGATCGTTTCCGGCTTTACATTCAGCCACGAAGTATTTGGAGAGGGATTCTATATGGTTGATGTTCTGGTGAGCCGGCTGTCCGACACCTATGATACGATTCCGCTGATGATCTCGGATCGTCTGATCGATGTTGATGAGGATCTGATCGGACGCAGAGTAGAAGCCAAAGGTCAATTCCGGTCCTATAATAAGCATGAGGAGACGAAGAATCGCCTGATCTTATCATTATTTGTCCGTGAGATCTCATTTATTGATGAGGACGAATATATTGCGAAGCCGAATTACATATATTTGGACGGATATATCTGCAAGCCGCCGGTATACCGCATGACGCCTCTTGGGCGTGAGATTGCCGATGTGCTGCTTGCCGTGAATCGTGCGTATGGCAAATCCGATTATATTCCGTGTATCTGCTGGGGAAGAAATGCGAGATTTGCCGGCAAGCTGATGGTCGGTTCCCATGTGGCGATCTGGGGACGGATCCAGAGCCGGGAATATCAGAAGAAGATCGGCAACGATCAGGTGATATCCAAGACGGCATACGAAGTCTCTGTCAGCAAAATGGAATGCTTAGAGGACGATACCATCAGTCAGGCGGCAAGCACCTATATGCATGATGAATAAAAAACAGTAGATTTAAAAAGGCACCTGTGGTATCATGGGGCAGGTGGTATCGTAACGGGTATTCAGCGTGGAGGAAGAAAATGAGTGAAATACATGTGATATGCGGTGCGGGAACGGGTAAGACGTCCGATGCTGTTGGTGCCGCAGTCCGGGCAGCCAGTGCCGGAAAAGAGGTAATATTTGTCCAATTCCTTAAGGGCAGCGACACTGAGAATTATGGCGCTCTGACACAGATTGAGCCGCAGATCAAGCTGTTAAGCTTCGAGAAGACCGGCAAATGCTATGAGAATCTGTCGGAAGAGGAGCGTCAGGAGCAGAAAGCCAATATCATGAATGGCTTCCATTATGCGAGGAAGGTCATTCAGACCAATGAATGCGATCTGTTGATCTTAGATGAGAGTCTGGGTCTTGTGGACAGTGGTGTGATCGACGCTCAGGAGATTCTGGATCTGCTGGAATTATCGAAGGATCATGATATGGAGATCCTGCTTACCGGACGGAATCTGCCGGATGAGTTATACAGTATGGTGGATACGATCACAACGATCGAGAAGCTGAAGTAAGCATTATAAAAGAACCGGTTGACAAGTCGTGGATAGCGTGCTACCATACTTGTAATCGTGTAGGAGTCATGGTGAAGTTTTGGTACAGACTCGATACGGACAATTGCATAGAATTCAGGTAGAGGCGCAAGAATCATGATTAACTCCGTGGATGTGATAAGGCACAGTGGAAGCGGAAGGAAAGGGAGGATTGCCGAAGGACGATAAGACCTTACATTATTGTTCCTGGGCATACAGTGAAGAACTGTATGACTGTCATCGCAAGATGGAGAGCTACTTAAGAATATAAGTTGGATGATGTCAGGATATGATCGGACAGAGGGATTCATGTTCCTGTTGTGTATCATAGAAGGATATCGCATTCATACGAAGATTCCGGGTCGGCTCTTTGCCGATCCGTTTTCTTATTTAAGCATACGTCCGCGTAGGGAAACTATCGACTTCGTCGAACGCGGACGGTGCGGCGAGCAGGTTCGACTTCGTCTCCCCGCTCGAAAGAACGTACCTGCCGAAAGGACGCTTATGTAATGTCCGCGTTAGCGAAGCACGGGGAATGATACACAAAGTGCAGGAAGCTGCATAGAATAGTATGATAACTTACAAATAAGAGAAATAGAAGGAGGAATTAATTATGGCTATTTTTGAAGGAGCAGGCGTTGCATTGGTAACCCCATTTCATGAGGACGGAAGTGTGGATTATGCAAAGTTAAAGGAGTTGGTGGAGTTCCAGATCGCCGGCGGAACGGATGCGATCATTATATGCGGAACGACCGGAGAGTCTTCTACCTTAAGCCATGAAGAGCATCTTGAGGTTATTGAGAAATGTATTGAGTATGTGGATCACCGGATTCCGGTGATTGCGGGAACCGGATCGAACTGTACGGAAACTGCTATCTATCTGTCGACGGAAGCAGAGAAGTACGGCGCAGACGGTCTTCTGATCGTGACTCCATATTATAATAAAGCAACACAGAATGGTCTGATCAAGCACTATACCGAGGTTGCCAATTCGGTTAAGATCCCGATCATCATGTATAATGTAGCAAGCCGTACCGGATGTAATATTCAGCCGGAGACTGCTGCATATTTGATCAAGAATGTGGAGAATATTGTAGGTATTAAGGAAGCAAGCGGTAATATCTCACAGGTTGCGAAGCTGATGAGTCTGGTGAACGGAGAAGCAGATCTGTATTCCGGTAATGATGATCAGATCGTTCCGATCCTGTCTCTGGGAGGCAAGGGTGTTATATCTGTCACCTCCAATATTATTCCGAATGATACCCATATGGTCGTACGGAAATTCTTAGACGGTGATATCAAGGGCTCTCTGGAATTACAGCTGAAGGCGATCGAGCTGTGTAATGCACTGTTCTGTGAAGTGAATCCGATTCCGGTTAAGAAGGCTGTAGAGCTGCTTGGTCTGTGCGGCGGAACTCTTCGTATGCCGCTTACCGAAATGGAACCACAGAATGTGGAGCGGTTGAAGAAGGCTATGATCGATTATGGTGTGTTGAAGGCCTGATGCAGCATGGATCCTTTAGCAGAGTGGATGTTGATAAGTTGTTTGAGGAGGAATAGCTATGACGAAAGTAATTATGCACGGCTGTAATGGTAAGATGGGGCAGGCGATCACCAGGATCATTGCAGAGGATGAACAGGCAGAGATCGTGGCAGGAATTGATGTGTTTGATGGAATTCAGAATCCGTATCCGGTCTTTACTTCTATTGGAGATTGTAATGTAGAAGCAGATGTTATCATTGATTTCTCAACGGCGTCGGCAGTTGATGATTTGCTTAACTTCGCAGTAGAACGGCAGATTCCGGTAGTGCTGTGTACCACGGGTCTTTCTGAAGTGCAGATTGCCAGAATTGAAGAGGATGCAGAGAAGGTGGCAATCTTAAAGTCCGCCAATATGTCGCTGGGTATCAATACGATCATGAGTCTCCTTCAGGCAGCAGCGAAGGTATTTGCTCCTGCCGGATATGATATGGAGATCGTAGAGAAGCACCATAATTTGAAAATAGATGCACCATCCGGTACGGCACTTGCACTTGCCGATTCCATGAACGATGTTCTTGGAAATCAATATGAATATGTCTTTGACCGCAGCCAGAGAAGGCAGCGCCGGGATGAGAAGGAGATTGGGATCTCTGCGGTACGTGGAGGAACCATCGTGGGCGAGCATGAAGTCTTCTTTGCGGGAACCGATGAGGTGATCGAAATCAAGCATACCGCGTACAGCAAGGCAGTCTTTGCCAAGGGAGCAGTAGAAGCTGCCAAGTTCTTGAAGGGCAAAGGTCCCGGTCATTATCAGATGAGTGATGTGATCGCAGCAAAGAATTGAAATAGACAGATGTAAGACACACGCTCCTGACGGATGGTGTGTCTTATAGGTTTTATTCTCATGCAGTAGGTTTAAGACAAGAGGAAAGGATGAAGCAAGAATGAAGGACGGATATATCAAGGTCGCAGCAGGAACCCCTGCGATCCGGGTAGCGGATTGTGAATATAACCGCGAGCAGATAGCGGCTATGATCGCACAGGCGTATAAGCAGGGAGCCAGACTTCTGGTGCTTCCGGAATTATGTATCACCGGCTATACCTGTGGAGATCTGTTTTTACAGGATGTACTTTTAAATGGAGCGATGGATGCCCTGCTTTGGCTGGTCGAGGTGACGAAGGAGATTCCGATCTGCACAGTCGTGGGAATGCCTATCGTGATCGATTGCAAATTATATAATGTTGGTGTGTTCTTTGGACAAGGCGTGATCTATGGTATGGTTCCTAAGACCTATATACCGAATTATTCCGAGTTCTACGAAGCGCGTCATTTTTCAAGAGGACCGGAGACGGTACGGATCGTGCGGATCGGGGATCAGGAGGTTCCGTTTGGAACGAATATCGTATTCGGCGTCAGTGAGATGCCGGAGCTGATGATCGCCTGCGAGTTATGTGAGGATCTTTGGGCACCGATGCCGCCGTCAACAAGGCATGCATTATCCGGAGCGACTGTGATCTGTAATCTGTCTGCCAGTGATGAATTGGCTGCAAAGGAACGTTACCGCAGAGAGCTGATCAGCAACCAATCAGCCAGATTGTTGTCTGCTTATATCTATGCAGACGCCGGTGAGGGAGAATCGACCACGGATCTGGTATTCTCCGGTCATAACATGATCTATGAAAATGGTATCCTTCTTGCAGAGAGCAAGCGGTTTGAGAGTGGCTTGATCGTAAGTGAGATCGATGTGAAGAAGCTGACGGCAGAACGGCAGAGGAAGAATACCTTTGAGATCATTCCTGCCGAGGATTATTTTGTAGTAGAATTCTCACTTCCGATGGAAGAGACAACTCTGACAAGGGAAGTGTCCAAGACACCGTTCATTCCGCAGGATGATCTTACCAGAAATGAACGCTGTGAAGAAATCTTCATGCTGCAGGCATTAGGACTTAAGAAACGTCTGCTTCATACGGGCTGTCAGCATGCATTTGTCGGATTATCCGGTGGATTGGATTCCACGCTGGCATTACTGGTTACCGTTAAGGCGTATGATCTGATCGGACTTGAAAGAATTAAGATCCACGGAATTACCATGCCGGGATACGGAACGACGGATCGAACCTATCAGAATGCCTTGAATATGGCTAATGCACTTGGAATATCGCTGCAGGAGATCAGTATCGTCAAGGCGGTTGATCAGCATTTTGCAGATATTGGACATGATAAGAAGGTTCATGATGTTACCTATGAGAATGCTCAGGCAAGAGAGCGGACCCAGATCCTGATGGATCTTGCCAATCAGACAAATGGTCTGGTGGTTGGAACCGGGGATCTGTCAGAGCTGGCACTGGGCTGGGCGACCTATAACGGAGACCATATGTCCATGTATGGGGTCAATGCTTCCATTCCGAAGACACTCGTCCGTCATCTGGTGCGTTATGTGGCAGATACTTCAGAGGATACAGGACTGAAAAAGACCTTATATGATGTTCTGGATACTCCGGTCAGTCCGGAGCTGCTTCCGCCGGAAAACGGGGAGATATCCCAGAAGACCGAGGATCTGGTCGGACCATACGAGCTGCATGATTTCTTCCTGTATTATATTATGCGGTTTGGATTTGCACCGTCGAAGGTTTATCGGCTCGCCTTCTATGCATTTGGTACGGATTATGATAAGGAGACGATCCTTACCTGGCTGAAGAAATTCTACTATCGCTTTTTCAGTCAGCAGTTCAAACGCTCCTGTGTACCGGATGGACCGAAGGTCGGTTCCGTTGCCTTGTCTCCGCGCGGAGATCTGCGCATGCCGAGTGACGCCTGCGTGAATCTCTGGATCAAGGAGTTAGAGACGATCGTATTGTAAAAGAGTGAATCAATGCTAATAGAAATAGCGTCATAACTTTGCGGGTTAGGGACGCTATTTCTTTTTGTTGTGATGACAGCAGCTTATTTCTAAAACCATATTAAGAGAATCTTAAGAAAATTGTGAGAAATATACTATATCTAGTATTAGAATACTGTGGTATACTACCACATAGGGTGTGCTGATCAGGTTGAAGATCGGCAGCTGTAAGTAATGGAAGAAGAATAAGGAGGAGAGGACTCTTGGAGGATAGAAAGGTCGTTGTAGATGTCAAGAACCTGTACAAGATCTATAAGGTCGGCGACAGCAAGGTCCACGCGTTGAATGGCGTATCGTTCCAGGTCTACGAAGGGGAGTTCTGTGCCATTGTCGGCACGTCCGGTTCCGGTAAATCCACATTGTTGAATATGCTTGCCGGCCTGGAGCATCCCACGAAGGGGACCATTGCGATCCACGGTAAGCATATTGAGTCTATGACGGAGAATCAATTAGTAACCTTCCGGCGGGAGCATGTGGGATTTATATTTCAGTCCTTTAACCTGATGGGAACCATGACGACGCTGGAGAATGTGGCGCTGCCGCTTACCTTTCGGGGAATGCCGAAGAAGGAGCGGATACGAAGGGCTGAACGGATGGTCCGTCTGGTCGGTCTGGAGAAGCATAAGAAGCATAAGCCGAATCAGATGTCCGGTGGGCAGCAGCAGAGAGTGGGTATGGCGAGAGCACTTGTCTTAGATCCGGATATTGTATTTGCGGATGAGCCGACCGGTAATCTGGATTCTGTGACATCGGCAGAGATGATGAATCTGATGCGGAATGTGGTGAACAAGCACCATAAGACGCTGGTAATGGTTACTCATGATAATCATCTGGCTTCCTACGCGGACCGGATCATTCATATATCGGATGGTAAGATCCTGGAGATTGAAGATAATACGGATCGATGGAAGACAGATAATATTGAGACAGCGAAGAGTGTTCAGGAGTTAGAGCAGATCCGGGAGCAGGAAAATGCGATGATGAACAAATCATGAACGGATAGAGATAGAATGATGAAAAAGTAGAATACCGGAGCATGTAAGAATCGATATCATGAACCGGAGAGGATCAGGAGGTAGAGAATTAACTATGAGACGACAGACAGGTAAGCTTAGCAAGAGTATCGGATTATTGGCTCTTGCTTCCGTTATGACAATAGGCGTGATTACATATTCAGAGCCGAGGGTTACAAGTCCTTATGCGTATGGATCGGAGATGGACGGTGCATCGGCTTCTGCTACGGACAGCGCAGACGAAGCGAAGAGTACGGCTTCAGATTCCAGTAATTCTTCCAACAGCAATGTACTGGATTTGAGCGACTATGCAACCGGTAAGGACACGGATGTGGTATTATCCGCAGTGAATGCGCCGGAAGCCAAATACAGCACCGGCACCACGGTCGGTTTCACCGCGACCGTGAAAGGAAATGGGGCATACATCTTAAGCATTGCACCGGTTGTCAGTGCTGATTTTCCATTTGAGACCAATGACGCAGCATATAAGATCATTACTCCGAATGAGAATGAGCACCCGAATGCGGTCAATGCAAGCTACAATTTCACCGTCCGTTCCGATGTGGCGACTGGATATCATTCGGTCCAGTTCCTGATCGAATATAATAAGGACGGAACGAATTATAATATCGTGAAGACGATCAATATCAAATTAGAGGGTGCGCCGGAGCCGACAGAGGCAACCACGGAAGCCACCACAGAGGCAACAGGGCCGATCTCTACGCCGCGTGTGATCGTGACAGGCTTTGAAACTAGTCCGGCGAAGGTGAATGCAGGTGAGAATTTCACATTGACCCTTCATTTGAAGAATACCTCGAATCGAACGGCAGTATCGAATATGAAGGTGAGTATGACTGCAGCGGATGGTGAATTCCTTCCGACCTCCGGTTCCAGCACAAGCTTTATTCAGAAGCTCGGCAAAGATGAGACAACGGATATTGTCATGGAGATGACGGCAAGATCGAACCTGGAGCCGAAGCCTTATGTACTGGCGGTTGCGTGCGATTACGAAGATGCTTCTGCCAATCCGTTCCAGTCCTCTGAGAATATTTCCATTCCGGTCTATCAGGAATCGCGGATCAAGATTACAGAGATCAGCGTAACACCGGATATGATCTCTGTGTATAATCAGGGAAGTGTCAGCTTCAATATCAACAATCTGGGTAAGAGCACGATCGCCAATGTGCAGGCGAGACTAGAGGGCGATTCGATCGAATGTGAGGATACCTTTGTCGGTAATATCGCTGCCGGTGCAACCGGATATGCCGATGTGACCATTACCGGCGTTGCGCCGACAATGGATGATGGAATCGTGAAGCTGATACTGACATATGAGGATTCCTCTGGGGAAGAATGCACCTTCGAATCAGAGGCAACGGTCTTCGTTATGGAGGAGATGATCGATTATTCGGATAATAATATAGGTATTGATGAGGAGATGCCGGAGCAGGGGTCTCCGGTCAAGAAGATCCTGATCATCCTGATCATCGTATTAGTTGTGATCATCGGAATCATTGTTGCCATTATCCTGATCGTGAAGGCAAAGAAAAAGAAGAAGGCGCGTCTGGAGGCAGAGGAATTAGAGAACGAGATCGAAGAAGATCTTCTGAGTGATGGATCAAAGGAGAACCAGATATGAGATTTTCTGATATCATTGCGATGAGTGCAGGAAATCTATGGAAACGTAAGGTACGTTCAATTCTGACGATTCTTGGTGTTATGATAGGAACTGCATCGATCGTCGTCATGCTGTCCTTGGGACTGGGACTGAAATCCGCCATGTTGAATGAGATCCAATCCGAAGGAAGTATGACAGATATACAAGTATACAATTATAATAATGGCGGTGGCGGCGACCAGAAGCTGATGACAGATGAGACGATGGAGGAATTCCTTGCGCTCGAGCATGTTACGGGAGCTTCACCTAGGCTATCCACCTACGGACAGCTCTCTCAGGGAAAATACCAGACAGGCGTTCAATTCATCGGTGTTTCTCAGGAATATATGTCCAATATTCCGATCGCGGAGGGAGGTCGCATTCCCGCTCCGAATACGAAGAAGCTGGAGTTATTGATCGGTAATAGTGTCATTCAGGATTTCTATGATACGAAGAGCGGAAGATCTCCGTATTGGGAAGACGGTGAATTACCGGATGTTGATTATTTTAACAAGACTTTATTTACGCAATTTGATTCCACCTATACGACGGATGCCGATGGCAATATGGTAGAACAGCCTGCCAAGCGGAATATCTTTCCTGTGGTCGGTACGGTTGAAGGTGGACCGGACGATTATAATCAGTATTGCTGGAGCGTCTATGTGGATATCGATTCCATGAAGCGGTATCTGACGGATACCTATCGCGGACAGCAGATCCCGGGACAGCCGACGGATAAGAATGGCAAGCCATATAAGTATTTCTGCTATAATGAGGCAGTTATATCCGTGGATGATCTGGATAATGTCGAGGAGGTTCAGCAGCTGATCGGTGATATGGGTTATGAAACATATAGTCAGCAGGAATGGATCAAATCTGCCCAGCAGGAGCTTCTCATCATTGAAGCGGTACTTGGCGGTATCGGAGCAATCTCCTTATTCGTTGCGGCTATCGGTATTGCGAATACCATGATGATGTCCATATACGAGCGGACGAAGGAGATCGGTGTTATGAAGGTGCTGGGCTGCAGTCTTGGTAATATCCGGTTAATGTTCCTGACAGAGGCTGCATTTATCGGTTTCATAGGCGGTGTGGTTGGTCTGGTAATCAGCTATATCCTGTCCTTTATCTGTAATCTGATTCTTCCGGGACTGGTTGGCTATGAAGGACAGCATATATCTATTATTCCGTTATGGCTGGTGCTGGTAGCGATCCTGTTCTCTACCCTGATCGGTATGATCGCGGGCTTCTTCCCGGCGCAGCGTGCGACGAAGTTAAGTCCGTTGGCAGCGATCCGGAATGAATAAGAGTTAGATCAATATCGTTCATACGATGACAAGAGAATAACATCACAGGGAAGGATATTCTATGAAGGCGTGTAATAGTCTGTAGGATATCCTTTCCTGTTATGAAAGCACGATGCGGTGGGAAGGCGCGACTTGAATTCACTTAGGGTTCATAGTATACTAGATAGCACGAGACAGCAAAGGAGTAACCGGATATGACGGCAGATACGAGGGAGCGCAGTATCTTATTTTTTGATATTGACGGGACGATAATCACAGAGGATGGTACCCATACAATTCCGGAGAGCACACGGACAGCGCTCCGAATGGCGAAGGAGCGGGGGCATCTTATCTATATTAATACGGGACGGGTGTTCCTGAACGTGGAGCCGATGATACGGAATCTGGGCTTTGATGGATATGTATGCGGGTGCGGAACGAATATCATATATCGGGAACAGGAGCTGCTGCACCATGAGATTCCGGTGGAGCTGCAGAGAAGAACAGTGGATCATATTACGCATTGTAAGATGAATGTCATCTATGAGGCCTCGGATCTGAATGCCTTAAGTACATCCTATCCCATGAATCCTGCGCTGAAAGAGCTGGTGGAGTATTTCACCGGAGATGGACGACTGCTGGTATCGGTGACCGATCCGGCATTTCATTTTGATAAGTTTACCGGTTGGTATCGCACGGAGGATCAGGAGCTGCATGAGGAATTTTGCAGATTTGCCGAAGATTATTATGATTATATTGACCGGGGTGTAACAGACGGATGGGGAATGTGTGAGCTGGTACCCAGGGGATACAGCAAGGGAACAGGGATTCACTATCTGCTTGATCATCACAGGGTGGATCTGGCACATTGTTATGTATTTGGCGACAGCACCAATGATCTCCCGATGTTTCAGGCGGTGACACATTCAGTTGCTATGGGCGGCAGTCCGAAGATCGTGACGGATTCCGTGGAGTATGTGACGGATTCCATTCTGGAGGATGGGTTGTACCGCGCGATGGAGCATTATCATCTGATATAGGATCCTGTGATGACAGGCATGGAACAGCTTGGAGATGAGAATTGACCGGTCATCTTGCAGGATTCCATTGTAATAATATGTGTGTGGGGTAGCCATGAAGAATATTAAATGGTCACAACTGAATATTATCCTTGCGATCATTTTGGGGACTGCGACACTGATCGCCGTATATACTGGTATCGTATCACATTCCACCAAGAAGAAGCTGCTGCTTCAGGATGCCGTACCGCTCAGTGCTTCGTGGATCGTTCAGACCGATGATTCCTTCGATCAGGCGGTTACGCTTCCGGCGCATATAGAGGCGGCTCCGGGGGAGGAGATCTGGCTGTCACAGTATCTTCCGGATTCGATATCAGAGGATTACGGAATTGCGTTTTATACCATATATAATCGTGTACGGGTTCTGGTGGAGGACGAGGTGGTCTATCAATATGGCTTTGATGAAGAGGATCCCTTCTTTCATGCACCGGCGCCGAATTGGAATGTGGTTTCTCTAAGTCCGAGACACGCCGGCAAGAAGCTGACGATCGTGCAGTCATCGGATTATGGCAAATATGCAGGACTCTTTATGGAGGTTCAGGGCGGTGGAAGAAGTGCGCTCCTGTACCGGCAATGGATCCGTCAGGGTGGATCGCTGATCGCGATTCTGGTATTGATCTTTCTGGTATCGGGACTGTGTCTGATCGCAGTACTCCTGCGTATTCACAGAAAGCTTGATTTCCGGTTCTGGTATTATCTGATCCTGTCTCTACTCAGTATGGTATATATTATAACAGGGAATCCGCTGTTCATGGTATACAGCACGAATGAGTATGTGGTGTGGACGCTGCACCTGGTCCTTCGCATGGTGATACCGGTGGTGTATCTGCTGTTTGTGCGGGGATTTATGCCGAAGAAGCGGTTGATCTCGATCATTGACGGCGGAATCCTATTGACTTCCCTGATCTATGTTGTGGTGATGATCTTACAGATTATCGGACTTCTAAGACTTCCGGTAACCTATGACATTACCGGGATCCTATATGAGGTCGGTTTTGTTGCTTTGACGGTGATTGTAATCCTTGCCTATGTTAAGTACCGGAATCATGATCTTCTGACGCTGGCGATTGCCAACAGTCTGTATATGATCACCGGGATCATTAACCTATTTGTGAAACCGAATCACTTATATCAACAGATGGGGGCATATTTTGAAATCTGTACGGTGGCCTATCTCTTCCTGCTGCTTGGTTGTGTGCTTCAAATCGTATTAGGTCAGGTAAATGAGCGGATCACGCTGATCGAACAGGAATATCACAGTCAGCGGGAGGTTGCTGTTACGATGTTGAATCCGAACTTCCTGTTCTCATCGTTAAATGCGCTTCTGACGATGACGAAGGAGGGCTCCCGCGGTTCCTCAAAAATGGTATTTGCATTTTCGAAGTATCTTCGATATAATTTAAATTCCATACGAAATGATTCTGATCTGATCCCGTTTGAAGAGGAGCTTTCCCATATCACGGCCTATTTGAGCATTCAGCAGCTTCGGATGCCGGAGCTTAAGGTTGTGATCGAGGATAAGATGCATGATTTCAAGGTGCCGATCCGCAGCATTGAACCCATTGTAGAGAATGCGGTCAAGCATGGAATCGGAAAGAATGGAGAGAAGGGTCAGGTAATCGTGCGGAGCTATGAGAGACGGGATGGATATGCAATCCAGATCGTGGATGACGGGAAAGGCTTTGATACAGATATGTTATATATCAAGGATACCCCGACCAGTATGAAGACGGTGCGCACACGATTAGAGGATGGAATTCGTGCGACGGTAGAAGTGAACAGCCGTGAGGATAAGGGTACGATCATTACTGTTCACGTACCGAAGAAATAAAAAGGATAGTATATGGAATCAAAGAGAGTCAGTTTTACAGAACAGATACGAATTGCACTTAGCAGGCCGCTGAAATATGGGCGGTTATTCCAGCAGACGACCATACAGCATGTGTGGTATTTTGTCATTCTGCTCGCGCTTGTGACTGTGATCCAGTGTGTGATCCCGATCACGGCATTTATTCAGAGCAATGGCGGATTAGAAGCGGTTGCCTATGAGGTAATTCCGCAGTTCTCACTGGAAAACGGTGAGTTATATGTGGCGACGGTGATTGATGAAGAGACAGCCGGGGCACGGATTATTATTGATACCACGTATGATAGCTTTCGGACAGAGGATGCGATTGCGGTTGCCGATACGATGGATGTGACGATGCCGGTGGTCTATCTGGTGAGCCGGACAAATGTTGCATGCAATACGGTATCTATGCCGCTATCCTTATCAACCCTGGATCTGACATTGAATAATGGTGTACTCTATCAGCATGCGCCAATGATCATTGTGGGCATGATCGTATTCTTTCTTGTACGAACGGTAATCAGCTATATTGTAAGCGCGTTGTTCTTCTCTTTCTTCGGAATGGTGGTGAATAAGGCGCTGGGACTGAAGCTTAAGTTCCGTGAGATCCTGCTGATCGCGTTGTATGCCAAGTCTGTAGAGGTAATCCTGGCCGCTGTGCTTGAGGTTCTTGGATTTACATTGCTGTATTATGTGGGAACAATCATCGGTATCTTCATTACATGCAGCTATATGACGAAGGGAATGACCTCCCTGCTCTTGAAGAACAAAGAGAAGGATGCAAGCGACAAGGGTAATTTTATGGATTTCATGATCTGATAATACAGAAATGCCTGATCCTTTTATTTGTTCAATAAGCTTCTTGCCTGTGAGAGAATATCTTCCGCCTTCGAGTGACTGATATTGCTATTGTGGAAGATATTGGTATTCGTTACATCCAGGTAAAACCAATCCGGTGCCGTGTAGGCATTCGCTTCTTCCTCTGATGCAAATTCCACTTCCGCCAGCATGAGACCACTTAGGTTTCCGGCAAACAGATCCAGTTCGATGGTGAGAGGATTCCCCAGACTGCTTACCTTCTCCTCTGCAATCAGATATCGTTCTTTTTGCAGGATAGAGCCGTCGCATTTTGGTAACAGATGTTGAAAGCTTTCTTTGGTCAGTGGAGCCTCTATCTCTTCTCTGGACATTAATCCCCCTGATTTATATGTGAAGATATAGTCCGTTCCCTTCTGACGGATACGCAGGACCGGTTCGGTACATAAATATCCCTGTGTGATAGTATAGTGAGGAAATGCCTGTAATTCTTCTTCGGTGTATGGCAGCTCCCTGATCAGATATTTGCGCTCAATTTCCATGATATATCCCTTTCTTTTTGTATGAATATTGTGATCGTGTCCTTTATTATCTGTATGAATAGAGTGATCGTGTTCTATATTATCTGTATGAATA
>CACZRT010000209.1 GCA_902783585.1 uncultured Lachnospiraceae bacterium
CGCACATCAGATACACACAGGCACCCGGGATCCATGCCAGCCAAGGCTTATCATAACCGAGCTTCTTCGCCATGTTGCTGAGTCCGATGGAATTCAATATATAAAATGCGGCAGTAACTCCGATTATGATCATCACGTACAGGACCATAAACACGATATACACGCTGCCAAAGATGGCTTCGTAATTAGACATTTTATTTTCCTCCTTACAATTAATTGATTAAACTGAGAAAGAGTTATTTGATGATCTTCTTCGCGGTTTCCCGACGGGCTTTTTCCTTGGCCTTGTTTTCTTTCTCCATAGCCTTGGATGCTTCTTCTTCCTTCATCATCTTCTGGTATTCTACCTGCTTCTGACGAAGCTTTGCGCCGATTCCCTTTTTCTTCTTCTCATCCTGTGGCTCTACCTTGCCGCGCACGGTCTTGACGCCGACAATGTAGATTCCGCTGACCATGGCCTTGATCTCACCGCGGTTCGGGATCTGATCGAAGACGGCATTATCCGCGATCAGGGTTAAGATCTGCGGTCCGGCCTTGGCCTTAACGATTGGCATCTTGGAATTATGATAGCGCTTTGGGGTCTGTTCCATTACGACCTTCGGCAGCTTGGCGTCTTTCAGTTTCATGATCTTCTTATCGATCACCATCATGGTGACCGGCTGCGCCGCAGCCTCGATCTGCTCCTGCTGGGCGACCTGCTTTTTCTGTAATTTCTGACCTACAAAATACAGAACGACCATAGCAATGATTAATATTCCTGATACGATTGCGAATATGATCCATGGATTCATGGTGTTACCTCCCTGATTTATCTTTCCTTCTGATGTTGATCGATCTTCTTGCTGTATATCGATACGTAACTAATTACAAATGATGTTGATCACGTATTTACTTCTGATTCAGAGACAGGGTCTCTTCTTTGTGAGCGTCGTACATCTCTTTGACAAATTGCTGTACGTAAGCGCCCAGGTGCTTTTTATTCTCTGCCTCCAGCTCGGACACTTCGATCGGTTTGCCGAAGCAGATGGTGACATATCCCTTGGTGAGCTTGGCTCCCGGATTATTCTCCCAGCGGTCATCGGTTCCGATTACGGCTACCGGTATGATCGGAGCATTGGATTTGGTCGCAATTTTGAAGCTTCCGTCCTTGAATTCCTTCATGTTGTCATCGTGACCTCTGGTTCCCTCCGGACAGATGCCCATGGAACAGCCGAGCTTGACATGTTCGGCACCGTCATTCATGACCTGGATGGCTGCTTTGATATTCGCGCGGTCTAAGAAGACACAGCCGATATCCTGCATCCACAGACCGAGCAGAGGTACCTTTCTTAATTCTGTTTTTGCAACAAAACCAACCGGAACACCGCTGGCAACCTGCGTCAGGATCGTATCTAAGTTACTCCGGTGATTGCTGACAAAGAGGCAGGCGCGGTCTGTCGGTATGTTTTCCTGACCGATCGCATGAATCTTAATCCCGGCCAGCCATAATACACTGGAATAGGCCCAGCGAATAATCTTACTGGATATCCGGTATTTCTTCATCGGATCTTTCTTGCCGATCAGCCATACGACCAGATGGACCGGCATGGACAGGACCAGAAAAAGAGCTACATAGAGCAGACATAGTATGGTTCTTAGATTCATCGCTATCCCATCCTCCTTCTTAATGAATACGCGCTTCTATCTTCCGTACAGCTTCGCAGTCTCGAACAGGCGCTCTGCAAGCTTCGGATTCATATCCTCATAAGTGAACCGCCATGCCCAGTTGCCCTCTCCGACACCCGGCGTATTCAGTCTTGCCCAGGAATCTAAGCACAGCACATCCTGCATCGGTACGATCGCCATATTGGCAACAGAAGAGAAGCAGGACCGGATCATTACCCAGCAGATGTCGCTGGCATCGGTGCTGAAGTAACGGCGGAGCTTATCCTTCGAGGATTCATACGCTTTATTATACCAGCCGAGCGTAGTATCATTATCATGTGTACCCGTGTAGCATACACAGTTTCTTGTAAAGTTGTGCGGGAGAAAATGGTTCTCCTCCGGATTCTCGAATGCAAATTGCAGGATCTTCATGCCCGGAAGGCTGAATTTATCCCGAAGCTCTACAACGGAGCGGTCGATCTCACCCAGATCCTCGGCAATGATCGGAAGGTTGTAACCAAGCGTTGCTTCTAACGTCGTGAAGAAATTAACGCCCGGAGCCTCCTCCCATTTTCCGTTGATGGCGGTCGGCTCTCCGTAAGGAACAGCCCAATATTTGTCAAAGCCGCGGAAATGGTCGATCCGCAGGAAATCGGTCAGAGATAACTGATAGCGGATACGGTCGATCCACCACTGATATCCGGTCTTGGTGTGATTCTTCCAATCATAGAGCGGATTGCCCCATAACTGACCGCTCGCACTGAAATAATCCGGCGGTACTCCCGATACCACGGTCGGATATCCCTTGGAATCCAGCTTGAATAAGGAAGGATTGCTCCATACATCCACGCTGTCCCATGCCACAAAGATCGGGATATCACCTACGATCTTGATCCCTTTATCATTCGCATACTGCTTCACTAACATCCAGTCGTGATGGAACAGGAACTGAATGAACTTGTAATAGCCGACTTCTTTTTCCAGCTTGGTAAGCCATTCCTTCTTCTGCTTGGCATTCGGCTTCTTCAGGGAATCCTCCCACATATACCAGGGAGCGCCCTCGTGATAATCCTTGCCTGCCATGAAGAGTGCATAATCCGTAAGCCAGAAGGTATTATTACAGAAATCATTATATTCCTGCATCAGAGTCTCGCTCTGACTGATCTGATCCGGAACCTTCTCATCGATAAAACGTTCATAAGCCAGATGGAGCAGTCCGGTCTTGAAGCCGATCAATGTCCCGTAATCGACCTTCACCGGATTCCACTGCGGCATATCCTGAAAATCCGAATCATATAGCAGGTTGACACGCTTTAAGAAATCAATGCTCACGATCAGCGGCTGTCCTGCAAAGGAAGAAAACGGCTGATAAGGAGAGTCGCCGAAGCCGGTATGTCCAAGCGGCAGTACCTGCCACAGGTTCAGCCCTGATTTCTCCAAAAAGTCTATAAAACGGTAAGCGCCATCTCCCAGATCGCCGATTCCGTAAGGCCCCGGGAATGAGGTCGGATGTGCTAAGATACCGGCATATTTTTCGATAGGTGCTTCTGCTCCTGTGATGTTCGTCATGATGATTCCTCCTGAAATATCTTGAAATTAATGGTTTCCATAGTAGTATTTTTAGAAATGCTTATAATAATTGTTTCTAATAATAATTACTATTCCATTGTGTCTTATATGCTCTAATGCAAAATGATTCCTGTTCCATTGTGTATTACATGCTTCAACGCATCAACTTAGATATTATACTAGAAATGTCATGTAAATACAACATTTTTTTGACGCACAAAGCCTTGTTTTTATTTCTCTTTTCCGCTATAATCAAATGGAGTGTTCCCATCGTTGTCGGATGGAAGCAGACAGGTTAAGATCGGCATACCGGAATTGATCGTGCAGGAGGGCGAAAGTATGAAGATTAATATATATTACGGTGGACGCGGATTATTGGAAGATCCGGCATTATATGTGATCAGCACCATTACACAGGTGCTCACAGAGCTGCGTGTGAATGTGGATCGCTATAATCTGTATGAAGATAAAAGTTCAATCCCAACCCTGCCGTCAACTTTAAAGGATGCGGACGGGATCATTCTGGTTGTTTCTCTGGAATGGTTCGGTATCGGCGGCTATATGCAGCAGTTCCTGGATAATTGCTGGCTGTATGGTGATCAGGAGAAGATCAAGAATATCTACATGCTGCCGATCGTCATGGCGACCACCTACGGCGAGCGGGATGCAGAGGTCTATCTGATCAAGGCATGGGATACCCTTGGAGGGATCTCGCTGAACGGGTTATCTGCCTATGTGGAGAATCATACGGATTTTGAGACGAATTCCATATACCGCGGCATTATCGAGAAGAAAGCAGAGAATCTCTACCGGTCGATCAATCAGACGGCCCCGATCCTGCCGAACAGCAATGCGGCGGTCAAGGATAATGTATCGAAGACCAGAAGCATTGATCTGACACCGCAGGAGAGTGAACAGCTGTCCCGATTTGTGTCGAATGACACCTATGTGAAGAAGCAGAAGCAGGATATTGAGGAATTATCCGCGATGTTTAAGAATATGCTGGGAACATCAGAGCCTCAGGAAAAGGAAGGAGAATTCATTCGGGAATTCCGGACGAATTTCTATCCGGAGGAGGGCTTCTCCGCGAAGTATATCATCATTATCCCGGATCGGGAATCGACCCTGTCCATTGAAGTGACGCCGAACAGTATCAAGTGCTGGTACAGCGATGATACGGAAGCGGATGTGGTGATGAAGGCGGAAACCAAGGTGCTCAAATCCATCATTAATGGGAAGAATACCTTCCAGAGAGCATTTATGGCAGGAGAGATTACTGCCAAGGGGAACTTTAAGACACTGAGAACCTTAGATCAGATCTTCCGGTTCCGATATTAAATTATTAGTGAAAGCAGGAAATATACAGTATGTCATACATGGCATTATATAGAAAATGGAGACCGGATGTCTTCGAAGAGGTTAAGGGTCAGGAGCATATCGTACGGGCGCTTACAAATCAGATCGTGCATGACAGGATCGCGCATGCCTATCTGTTCTGTGGGACAAGAGGAACCGGCAAGACGACCATGGCCAAATTATTCGCGAAGTCCGTGAATTGCTTACATCCGAAGGACGGGAGTCCCTGCGGAGAGTGCGCAATCTGTAAATCGATCACTGCCGGCACCTCCATGGATGTGATCGAGATCGATGCTGCGTCGAATAATGGCGTAGACAGTATCCGTGAGATCCGGGAAGAGGTACAGTATTCGCCGGCAGAATGCAAGTACAAGGTATATATTATTGATGAGGCGCACATGATCACTCCGGCGGCCTGGAATGCGCTCTTAAAGACCTTGGAGGAGCCGCCGTCCTATGTGATCTTCATTATGGCAACGACAGAGCCGCATCGGATTCCGATTACGATCCTGTCGCGGTGTCAGAAATATGATTTTCACAGGATTACCATTCAGACGATTTCTGACCGTCTGTCAGAGCTGATGGAACGGGAACAGCAGCCGGTGGAGAAGAAGGCTTTGGATTATATCGCGAAGGCGGCGGACGGTTCTATGCGTGACGCGTTGTCGCTGTTAGATCAGTGTATCGCATTCTATCTGGGTGAGACTCTGACGTATGAGAAGTGCCTGAATGTGCTGGGAGCAGTTGACATTGATGTCTTCATGCGGTTATTGCGCGCGGTGGAGGCCAAGAATGTAGATGGCGCCATCGGACTGATCGATGAACTGATCATGGATGGCAGGGAGATCGGCCAGTTTATCATTGATTTCACATGGTTTCTGCGGAATCTGATGCTGCTCAAGAGTTCAGAGGAGAGCAAGGATCGTTTGGATTACAGCAGAGAGAACTTAGATCAGATGACAGGTCTTTCCGGCGAGATCTCCATGAATAACCTGATGCGGTATATCCGCATTTTTTCGGAATTGTCCAATCATATCAAATATGCGACACAGAAGCGGGTCTTATTGGAGCTCGCGGTGATCAAGCTATGTGTGCCGGCCATGGAGCAGGACTACAGCTCCGTGATCCAGAGAATGGATGATCTGACAGAATGCATGGAGGCTTTGACGGGACGGATGGATACGATAGAGACGAATCCTCCTGTGCAGATCGTGAGCGCAGGCACAGGTGGGAATGCTTCCGGATCGAACGGTCTTGGACAGACGGATGAGGAAGCGCGGAGGCAGCAGGTGGAACAGATGAAGAAGGAGCTTCCGCCGGCAACGCTTCAGGAGCTGCAGGATATTGTGAATCATAAGGATGAGGTATATGCGAAGCTGGAGACAGCACTTTCTTCCCTTCTTAAGATGTCGGATGTGCGTATCAATAAGGATCATCAGAAGATCGTGATCATGCTGGATGAACATAATCGGGGTCTGCTGGAGAATAATGAAGAGGACCGGCTGGCGGTTGAGAATGCGTTCTGCGAGGTGACGGGGAAGAAGATCGAGGTAGAGTACCGGATCAAGCAGGTGAATAAAGGCAATGAAACAGACCTGTATCCAATGGAATTCTTTGAGACGAAGGGTGTATCATTTGCTTATGATGATAATTAAATCCGGATGATCTTATATGGATCGCAGGAGTATCCTGACAGAATCGACGGTTGTTCTGGCAGATGACCGGTTCGAGAATGATCAGGGTTGATCTAATATAATATGGAGGACGAGAACATGGCAAAACGAGGCGGTTACCCGGGCGGTATGATGCCGGGCAACATGAACAATCTGATGAAGCAGGCACAGAAGATGCAGAAGCAGATGGAAGAAGCAACCAAGGCACTTGAGGAGAAGACCTATGAGGCGACGGCCGGCGGCGGTGTCGTGAAGGTGGTTGTGAATGGCAAGAAGGAAGTAGAATCGATCGAGCTTGACGAAGAGGTCGTAGATAAGGATGATATCGAGATGCTGCAGGATCTGATCATTGCAGCCGTGAACGAAGCGCTTCGGGCACAGGAGGAGGATTCCAGCAAGGAGATGTCGAAGATTACCGGCAACATGGGAGGAATGGGAGGCTTTCCGTTCTAGCCATGAATTACAACAGCACGGAGATTACGAATCTAATTGAACAGTTGTCCAAGCTGCCCGGAATTGGAGAGAAATCCGCGCAGAGACTCGCATTTCACATCATTGATATGCCGTTGGAGCAGGTGGAGAAGCTGTCAGAGACGATCCTTACCACGAAGCAGAAGGTGCGGTACTGTAAGAACTGTTATACGCTGACGGATCAGGAGATCTGCCCGATCTGTTCCTCTGAGAACCGCGATCATCATGTTGTTATGGTGGTCGAGGATACCAGAGATCTCCTGGCATACGAACGGACGGGGCGCTATAACGGGATCTATCATGTGCTGCATGGCGCGTTAGATCCATCCATCGGACGGGGACCGGATGATATTAAGCTGAAGGAACTGCTGGTACGTCTGCAGAGTGAGGATGTGGATGAGGTGATCATCGCGACGAATTCCGATGTGGCGGGAGAAGCGACAGCCATGTACTTAAGCAAGCTGATCAAGCCATCCGGGATCAAGGTCAGCCGGATCGCCAGCGGAGTGCCGATCGGC
>CACZRT010000210.1 GCA_902783585.1 uncultured Lachnospiraceae bacterium
GACATTGACGATGCATTGGGCTACACCGCCTTTAATATTGCGTTATCCTATCCGAATCAAGGAGATCGGGCTATCTTAGATGAATCTCTCGGATATCTCTATGGCTATTGCGAAGATGTGACGAATGGCAGAAGCTTATTGGCACGGGAATTATATGGCAGGTTTATCGGTGTGCCGGTGTTTGAAAGCTTTGGCTTGCCGATAGTGGATCTTAATGAAGATAATGATCCGACTGAAGTTGATAATGCAATGAATGCTATGTTGGATAGAATTAGCGAAGTTCCTGGTGGTGACTATGATATTAATGTAACGATTGCAGATGGTACGGTTGAAGTAAGGCATGTGAATGTATACCGCGTAGAATGGGGATATGATGAACAGGGAGCACCGGTTGTCGGCGAGTATTCGGTAATCACATTGAATCGCCCGAATGAAGTTGTTTTATGCGCCGACTTTGATCCGGAAACACAGAGAGGAACGACATACTATTCAAGATATATTGGTGAGGATGAAGTATCCTTTGTCGGTGATGCAGATGATCCTATGGCTGCATGTATTATCTATGACGTGGATCTCGGAGAGCATGCGGTAGCCGGTGGAAATGGCGCGGATTTAAATGTAATACAGACAGATGGATTATTTGCAATACAGGCTGTGACGCTGAATTACATGAAGGGAGCGGGTATAAGCAATTCTGATTTCTTTGGCGAGATTCGTCTTATGAATACAGATGAGACATACATTGCCGTTCGTGGAAGCGGAGAAGGCAAGGCTTATGGCGGTCTCGGAGTGAACGGAAGCACGGTTGATACCATCTGGAGAACCGGAGAGGATGCAGAAGCCAGAGTCTATATCGGCGAGCAGGTGGTCTATATGGAACCGCTTTCTTTGGGAGCTGTAGCGAATACTTCGATTTCATCGGTTACGCTCAAGGATGCAACCCAGAAAGATGGGGTTACAATCGATGCAAGCAACTTAAATAAGGTAAAATTGACATTTCAATCGAACTTCTATGACAGTGTGCCGCTTGTGATTACATATACCTCCGGTGTCACAAGAGAAATTAATCTATTGAGGATCGGTCTGGTTGTGCAGTACAGATATCTTGGTGGAGCCCCTGATTTTGATGAAGGTGAGCAGAATGAATCCTTGTGGTGTGATTTCAGGCCGGGGCAGATTGATTTTACCTATAATTATTTCTCCGGAGAACAGATTGTGGTATATGCAACTTACTATCATCCGACTTCAGATCTGACGGCTTCCGGCGGTGACGATCTCTATCTGAATATCGAATATGATGATGGACACAAGGAAATCATTTATCATACAGATACGGCACATCATTTTAATGGATATTTGGCTGCGACTGATAATGAGGTTGCCATAACCTCCTTCCTGATCGGATTTGCTCCTGCTAAGACTTTTGATGGGAATGTCTGGGTGGATAATATTAATGAACAGACATATACGAACAAATATGGAACGAAGGTCGGCATGAGCATGACGGTATTGAATGCGGGATATAATGATAAGACGAACTACAGCGGCACCCAGGTCGGCTCCGGTAAAGGCGTATATTGGGACGGCGTGATCAATTGGTTTTAAGGAGGAGACACAGGATGAAGAAGTATTATAAGATAATGATAACGGTATTATTGATCGTATTGTGTCTTCCAATCACGGTTCATGCGAAGGATCAGGCTGTAACGATCACTTCGGCAAGTGCGGCTGCCTCGAAGGTAACAGTAAGCGGAACAACGACAGCTGCGGCCGTCATGGTTCAGGTAAGAGATGCAAGTGATAATATTCTTGGAATGCAAACATTAGGTGTTGTAGATGGGAAGTTCTCCGGTGATGTAACAGACCTCACTCTTGCGGCAGATACCGATTATACAGTATATGTTGCGGATTATGAGGGCGGTGCCTGGGAGACGGAAACGGTGAAGTATGAAACACCGACTACTGCAATCACGACAGCAGCCACTACTGCAACCACGACAGCAGCCACTACTGCAACCACGACAGAGGCAACAACCGCAGCTTCCACATCGGATGCTACAACAACTGCAGCGTCAACTGCGGCAGACGACGCCGGAAAGAAAAGCCCTAAGACAGCAGATTACTTCCCGTTATACGGAATGCTTGGAATTGCAGGAGTATCGCTGGCAGGAATGATGGCTGCAGCAAAGAAGAGGGGAAATCGGTGATCTTGAGCATTGACAAGAAGGCTGACTGAAACAAAGAAATAAGAATAATAGATATTCCGGATTATAAGAACAATATAGGAATTGGACAACAATAGTATAATCCAAGAAAAAAGGAGTGGTAAAAGAATGCTTGCCATTCCTTTTTTGCATTTCACCACCCATATTTTGCGACTTACCGCAAATGACGGGACAGATGTATATTTATGTTGTATGATCATCTCATCAAGATGAAGGGAGAACAGCTATGAAAGTAAGTGTAGATATCTCAGCCGAGTACAAAGAACCATATGCCGTTATCCATACAGATAAGATTACGAAGGAGATCCAGCGTGTGATCGATGTTCTGGGAACGGAAGAGACACCGGTAACTGCTCTGAAGAATGAAGAAGACATCGTGATCCTAAAGCCGAACGAGATCTATATGGTGAAGGTGGAAAACGGGGATACGGTTATATATGCAAAGGATCGGCAGTATCGATCCAGAAAGCGGCTTTATGAGCTTTCCGAGCAGTTAGGGAAACAATTTATGCAGATATCCAAGTCTACGATCATCAATCTGTCTTATATGGACAGTATCGAACCGGGGTTTTCCGGGACGATGCTTCTGAAGCTGAAGAATGGCTGCAAGGATTATGTATCGAGAACGTATCTGCCGGAGTTCAAAAAATATCTTGGATTATAGGAGGGAATGAATGATGAAAGAGACAATGAAGGATTTATTAAAAAGTACATGTATCAGTATCGGAATGTCATTGACCATTTTCTGTCTGGTGGGAGTTGTTTTTGACATAGGCTTTGGCGGACATTTCAGCCTGGAAGGCTATCGTTTCACAAAGATGGTGGTAGGCTGTGTGCTGGTCGGGCTTGGTTTTGGAGTACCGACGATCGTTTACAGAAAGGATAATCTTCCGATGCCGGTCCGGGTGCTCATTCACATGGGAATCGGCTGTATCATATATACGATCGTTGCATATGCAGTTGGCTGGATAGGCGGCTCTGCAACTATCCTGCAGGGAATTCTGATCGCGGGTATCCAGATGGCAGTTGCGTTCGTAATCTGGTTCCTGTTCATGAGACATTATCGTGCAGAAGCGAAGAAAATGAACGACAAGATTCAGGCGATGAAGTAATGCTTGAGAAAGAATCTCTGGGACAAGTGACTGTTCCCGGAGATTTTTAAATGTAGGTCTGATGATTTGTGGCTCTATGGGTTCTGCTTTGTATATCTGGCTTTTTTAATAAAATACACAATGAAATAGATGATCAGAGCGGTTACCAGAACCATCTCGATCATTATGACAACGACCAGTATACCGGCAACTGCCCACATATCAATGCTTTGCTTGTATATACCGATCTTATAGGGCTCTACAACCTTGTACTTTCCGGGATCGTATAGGACCGTATCGTCAGGATCATTCGCATATCCGGTAGTACGGCCATAGACGATGAGACCGCCCTTCTGCTGATTGGTTTCATCAATATAGGATGCGTCTGCTTTAATGAGAAAATCCTCCTCGAAATCTCCGTCAACAAAGGATTCCCAGTGTGCATGATACTTGACATATTCGGTTCCGTCCAAGGTTACCGGTTCCTCTACGGTGCATACGAAGATGGTTTCGTCATATCCGGCGTCCGCTGCTTCGTCGTCGGCAGCGTAATTCTCATTAATTACCTTGCGCTCAAGCGAAGAGGATATGATATATCCCGCAGCAGCGAGTACTGCAATTACCAGTATCACTCCAAGCAGGATCTTCCATGCTTTTCTTTCCTTAAGTGATTTCATAGCGATTCATTCATAATCCTTTCAATATTCTCTTTTAGTAAATAATAATTATTCTTCATATACTAAAACCTCTGTTCCAGATATAGCATTTTTAAATTTTTCATCAATGCCGGAAGTTGTGATAACATCAACAGGAATTTTTAAGGTATCTTCTACGTCTTGTCTAAAACTAGAAAGTCGTAGTAACGATAATGGTTTTCCTTTTTCAATAAGCAAGTCTATATCGCTATTATCATTTGCATTTCCTTTGGCATAGGATCCAAACAAATAAATTCTTTTTATTCCGTACATTTGACCTATTGGAAAAACCGCTTTTTTATGGAATCAATTGTATACATAGTATCCCTTCTTTCTATTGCTTATACTATATATTATTTTTCTTAGTTATTCAATCCCCGGAGTACTTGATAAGCATGGAAAACAGTGGTATGATAGTTAGGAGCAACTAACTAAAAATGTTATACTATAGGATAATCAGTAGAAATAATACGCAGATTGTTATTGAAAAACGGGGAGTCAGATAATGATTCATAAAGTCGAGAATATTACAGATGATGAACTTGATAAGATTCGTAAGATCGTTGGCGAGGCATTTGTATCCAATGAGCTCTTTCATAATTGGGGGACGGAGGATGAGCGCAGGGCGGATGTGATACAGTACATGGCGCTTTACGTTGATTACGTCTATGAGGCAGGCGAGCTGTATTCCAATGATGAGATGACCGGCTTCATTGGCCTGGAGGATTCCGGGAATGCGCATAAATTACCGCAGATCAGGATGCTTTTCCGGATGCTTGGGAAACTAAGATTCTCCAAGCTGAAAAGTCTTATGGGATTTGCCAACCAGATCAGCAAGTCCAATGAACAGTATGCAAAGCAGAGGCATATAGATGCGTTGATGGTGTGTGTGGACAAGGATCATCAGGGACAGGGAATTGCTTCCGAGCTGATTACATATGCCAAAGAGCAGGCGGAAGCGCAGGGAATTCCACTGCTGTTTGATACGGATATGAAGGACTATGCCGATATGTACCGGCATTTTGGATGTGAGCTGTATAATTCCGTTACTGCGGACAACGGTGTGACGAGGTATAGTCTGTGCTTCCGACCGCCGGTTACTTAAGCATTGCGCTTCCTGCTGTGTCTGTTACCGCATGGATCTGTGATCTGATTTGGCAATAGAGTATTACTGAAGATCGAATGAATATAGAATGAATGGAGAGTTTCTTTATGAAGTATTATGAGTTTGGAAAAGAGAATCCGGTCACACTTCTTCTTCTGCATGGAGTGGATACCACCTGGGAACTGAGCTTTCGAAGGTTTATCGATGTGGCTCGGTCTAAGTATCATATCATTGCCGTTGCGGAGGATGGTTTTAATCCGGACGAGCCTGATGTGGATGCGGTCAGCGTCATTACAGAAGCCAAAAAGGTCTCGAATTATATCGTAGATAACTTTGATGGAAAGATCGATATCATGCTGGGAGAATCACTTGGATGCATGATCATGACAGAAATACTTCTGGATAAACGAATAACTGTGCATACCGCGATCGCTGACGGATTCACGATACTGGAGTATCCGAATTTTAAGCTGGATCTGTCTAAGAGAATATTGGCATCTGTACTTACTTCTGTTGAGTTCTTTGCATTCAGGCATATGGGTCTTTTTAACAGGATATTAGGGGAAGATATTGATTCCATGTTATATAAAAGCGTATCAAAGAAAACGCTTTATAATCTGGAATATTCTATGATGCCGTATCGCTACAAATATGAGGCTTTTAATCTCTCGGATTCCTATATGTGGCATGGAGAGAAGGAGCCCGGTCTTAAGCATGTATTAAGAAAAGTGGATCCTTCCAAATATCATTTTGCCCATAAAGTCTTTCTGAACAGAGGGCATGGCTCTCGGATGTCCGTCTATGGGCGCGGAACAGCTTGAAGAAGGAGAGATGGAACCATATATGTGCGACATAGAAGGTGTGATCTCCGGAAAACAGGTAGTATTATTTGGATCTTATGGATGGGGCAATCAGGAGTGGATGCGCGACTGGGAAGCCCGTATTCAGTCAGCCGGAGCAACTGTTGTTAACGGAGAGGGAATCGCTGTTAATGGCGCGCCGACTCCGGATATCGAAGAAGCATGCAAGGATGCCGGAAGGACTCTCGCTTCCTTAAGTTGATCAGGGGAGACATTATCGTTGAAGACGATGAAGGATTATATGAAAAAGATGTCAAATATGATTCCTCATATTTCACATAATAAAACGAATGCCATAACAGACCAGCCACTGAAATATGTGGCTGGTCTC
>CACZRT010000211.1 GCA_902783585.1 uncultured Lachnospiraceae bacterium
ATAAGGGTATTGTGCCGATACCGTATAAGGAGGACAGAGTATGAGTATATTGATCATGAACGGACCGAATCTGAATTTCTTGGGGATTCGGGAGCCGGGAATCTATGGACAGGAGAATTACGGAGGTCTTTGCGAACAGATTGAGAAGAAGGCCGGAGAGCTGGGGATCGATGTGGATATCTATCAGAGCAACCATGAAGGGGATCTGATCGACCGGATTCAGGCTGCCTACAGCGATGGAACGGAAGGGATCATTATCAATCCTGGGGCCCTTACCCATTACAGCTATGCCTTGCGGGACGCATTATCCTCTATCAGTATTCCGAAGATCGAGATCCACATTTCCAATGTGCATCAAAGAGAGGAGTTCCGCCATACCTCTGTAACGGCGCCGGTGTGCAATGGACAGATTGTCGGATTCGGGCTGTTTGGTTATGATATGGCGTTAGAGGCCATGCAAAAAATGGTTGAAAAAAACAAGTGATTATTATACAATATTTGAATGAGAGTGTTTTACAGAGTGAAAACAGAAAGATTACGTGACTGTGGCAGAAGAACGAGTGATCGGTTAGATTATTTGGATAAGCTGCAGGATCGATAAAGGAGGATTTATTGAATGATAACAGCAGGTGATTTTAGAAACGGACGTACCATTGAGTATGATGGCAACATCTATCAGATTATTGAATTCCAGCATGTGAAGCCTGGTAAGGGTGCAGCCTTTGTTCGTACCAAGATGAAGAATATCAAGTCCGGCGGTGTGATCGAGAATTCCTTTAACCCGACTGCGAAGTTTGAGGAAGCGATCATTGAGACGAAGGATATGACTTATTTATATAGTGACGGTGATCTCTATAACTTCATGGATGCAGAGACCTACGATCAGATTGCGCTTGGCAAGGATCAGATCGGCGATGCCCTGAAGTTCGTTAAGGAGAATGAGAATGTGAAGATGAAGTCTCATAAGGGCGAGATCTTTGCTGTTGAGCCGCCGATGTTTGTTGAGCTTGAGATTACGGAATGTGAGCCGGGTGTGAAGGGTGATACAGCGACCGGCGCTACCAAGCCATGTACCGTTGAGACCGGTGCAACCCTGATGGTTCCGTTGTTTGTCAATCAGGGTGATAAGATTAAGATCGATACCAGAACCGGTGAGTATTTATCGAGAGTATAATTCTGATCGGGTATTGGTTCGGATGAATGTGAATTTGTCATGATGAGTAGACCGTTCAGTATAATTACAACTGATCGATCTATTCTTGATATTAAAAAGGGATTTCTGAGGGTGAAGAGAACATAAGCAATACAAGAGGAGGAAGTCAAATCATGAAAAAAGTTTTTGGAAAAGCACATCTTTCGTTTCTGACATCATTAATGATGCTGGTAACACCGCTGTTAATCTGTTTGGTCGTATGTATCGCATTTTTTGCAGCGAAGCTGAATCAGACATTTACCCAGTCAGAGACACTGTTTTATGACACCTTGTATACGATCAATTCCAATCTGACCAATGCAGATCGGGATTACTATCAGGCGTATGTGGCTGCTTTGCAGTATTATAATGCACAGGAGGTGCTTAGTGAGGAACAGCTTAAAGCTACTCTGGATGATTATGAGACCAATAAAGCGCAGACGATCGAGCGTGTGAATCAGGCAGCAGAAATCGCAAAGGACTACCAGGACCTGTTCTTAGAGATGAAGGGCGAAAACGGAGAGTCGTTCGAGGCATTGTATTCGGATTTCCAGAAGGAATTCAATGAATGGGAGACGGTATATAATGTGGAGACCGGCGAGGGCGACTGGATTAGCTTCTGTCAGGACTTTGAGGTTACCCGTGAATCCATCTCAGAGATGTCGGATATCGTAGAAGCGTGGGCTACGATAGAGGATCAGAAGATGATCAAGGATATCCAGAAGAATGTGGTGACGCTTGTAGTTATATTTACCATTGTAGCGGTTATTCTGGTCGTGTTAGTTATTATGACGGCAAATGCAATGTCTGCCGGTATCAAGAGAGTGGCAGGATCCATCCATATCATGTCGAATGGAGACTTTGTGACGGAGATTGACCGGAGCAGTCCGATCAAGGAATTTGCGGCGATTGCAGAGGCGGCAGATGATATGCGGTTAAATATGCAGTCGGCGCTGCAGGATGTGGCATCTTATGCGGAAGCGGTGAATGAAGGAGCAATCAGCACAGAGCATAGTGTCACAGATAGCCAGAAGATGTCCGCAGATATCAGCAAGGCAGTGGAGGATCTTGCAAATGGTGCAACCTCTATGGCTCAGGATGTTCAGGATACCTCCGGATTGACCGCGAATATCGGTAATTCTGTGGAATCTGTCCTGATGTCAACCGAAACAAATAATGAGAATGCCAAAATGGTATACAGCAATTCCGAAGCTGTTAAGAATCAATTGGAGGATATCCGGGAGGCCGGGATCCGGACCAATAATATGGCGGAGCAGGTAGCTGATTCTGTTGGTGAGACAGCGAAGCTCGTGTCAGATATCAGTAATGCGGCAGAGGCGATCATTGGTATTGCAAGCCAGACCAATCTGTTGGCACTGAATGCGTCTATTGAGGCAGCCAGAGCCGGTGAAGCCGGCAAGGGCTTTGCGGTTGTTGCGGATAATATTAAGAATCTTGCACAGGAATCGGATAATACGGCGAAGGGCATCACAGAGATGCTGAAGCGTATCGTGGAATTATCAGAGAATAACAAGGATCTTACGGATCAGATCAAGAATGCGACGGAGGAAGAATCAGTTGCCCTGCAGAATATGGTGGTTTCATTTGATGAGATGATGGATCTCTTAAAGCAGACGGAGGAAGGCAACCATAATATTCTGGAATTAGTTGAATCTTTGAATACGGATAAGGATTCCGTGATGTCTTCGGTAGAATCCCTGTCAGCAATTTCTGAACAGAATGCGGCTTCTACAGAAGAGACCTCAGCCGTATTAGAGCAGATGTCCGGTCAGATGGAATTGATCGTTGAACAGGCGAATAGTCAGCGAAGTGCTGCAGAGGGTCTTAAGAGCAGTATTGAGAAATTCCGGGTTCAGTAGGATCATAGAACACATTTCATGATTCATTCATAGAAAGAATAAAAGAGTATTGTCTGAATGAAGAAGCTTCGTTCAGATGATACTCTTTTTTTGCGCCAATTATTTTAGAACAGTCCGCCTTATACAGGCGCTTGTCACCTCCGGATCAGATATGTTCTAAATTGGGACAGGAGTCATATATTATAAGGAGGATTTTCTAAATGGAGTATAGAAGATCAAGTTTCACTGAAAGGAGAAAATATGGCTACAGATCAAGAGGTGTGGAATCTGATGCCGTTACACCTGCGGCAGATGCTTACAAGAAGCAGGATCAGCTTTGATCAGCTGACAGAGCTTCGGATTCGTGCAGGCTATCCGATAATCATAAAGTATTCCGGGAAAGAGTATTACCTGGATGCTTCGGGAAGACTCCTTCCGGATTCCGGCAATGCCTATATTATCACGAGGGAAGATATACGCAGTATCGTTGATGTGATCAGTCGGTATTCTCTCTATGCATTTGAGGAGGAGATCCGGCAGGGGTATCTGACGGTAACCGGCGGGCATCGGATCGGAGTGGCGGGGAAGGTGGTTCTGGAGCATGGTCAGATCAAGACGATCCGGAATATTACCTATCTGAATATCCGTATTGCGCATCAGATCTTAGGATGTGGCCGCAAGCTTCACAAGCTGCTGCATGATAACGAGGGGTATAAGCATACGCTGATCATATCGCCCCCCGGCTGTGGTAAGACAACCCTGCTCCGTGATCTGATCCGCTTAACCTCCGAGGGAGATGACAGCTGCCCCGGTGTGACGGTCGGGGTCGTGGATGAGCGAAGTGAGATTGCAGCCTGTTATCAGGGGATACCACAGCTGGATGTTGGCTGCCGTACGGATGTGCTGGACGGCTGTCCCAAAGCCTCCGGAATGGTATTGCTGCTGCGTTCCATGACTCCGGATGTGATCGCTGTGGATGAGATCGGAACTCCGGAGGATTATGAGGCGATAAGATATGTCCTGAATGCCGGCTGCGCCATATTTGCAACGGTACACGGTATCTCATTGGAGGAAATCAGGAATCGGCCGGTGATAAGCCGGATGTTGTCAGAACGGTTCTTTGAACGCTATGTGATCTTAAGCAATCGAAAGGGGATAGGAACCATTGAACGGGTCTTGGACGATCAGGGAAATGCTTGTGATTAGCGGGAAAGGTCTTGGCTGCCTGTGCATTCTGGCTGCCGGGATTGGCATGGGAATGCGATATGGAAAGCTATTATACAGAAGGAATAGAGAGAGCCGGGCATTAGTGAAAGGCTTAGAGCTGCTGTATGGGGAATTGGAATACCGGTGTGCGATCCTTCCGGAGGCGATGATCGTGTGCGGAGAGAAGGTATCCGGCACGATCGGATGCTGGTTTGCGGATACCGGACGCAGACTGCTTACATCGGACGGAATACCATTTTGTACGCTATGGGAGGCGCAGATAAAGGAATTATACGAGAGAAGTCATCTGGAATGGGATTCCATTGAGGAGCTTGGCAGCATAGGAGCTCACATATCCGGTACGGACAAGCAGACACAGCTGCAGGCGATACATACCGCATGTGAACGGATACAGAAGACGGAGCAGTTACAGAAGCAGAAGCTTCCGGAACGGATCCGTCTCTTTTCATCCCTGCTGGTACTTGCCGGTGCATTTATCATTATTCTTTTATTCTAGGAGGACGGAACGTGACAGTCAGTGTAATATTCAAGATCGCAGCAGTTGGTGTTCTGGTGGCATTGTTAAATCAGGTATTGAAGCATTCCGGACGGGATGAGGAGGCGTATCTGGTGAGTCTGGCAGGGCTGATCCTGGTGCTGACATGGCTGATCCCATATATTGCCAGTCTGTTTCAGTCCATTCAGGCATTATTCCAGATATAAGGAGGTTCGGGATTCATGAGTCTGTCCTTAATTCAGCTTGCTGTCCTTTCCCTGATCGTCGTATTTGCAGCGGTAATATTGAAGAAAACGCAGCCGGATATCAGTCTTCTTCTGTGCCTGGGAATCTGTATCCTGATTTTTATGTATATTCTGCAATCCTTTGATGAGATATACAGATTTCTTCAATATATCACAGGCGGCATGAATGTAAGCTATATAGGAATCCTGGTCAAGCTGTTGGGGCTGTCCTATATCTGTGAATTTGCTTCGGGAATCTGTAAGGACGCCGGTTATTCGTCTGTATCCGGTCAGATCGAGATCGCGGGAAGAGTTGGTATGATCCTGATATCCCTGCCTGTGATACGGGCGATCATTGAGACGATATACGGATTCTTCGGAATCTGAGGGAGGAGGAAGGTATGAGGATTTTCCTGATCGGTATAGCAGTTCTTTTGCTTCATACATATACAATGGGCGGCACCATGTCCGGGGGATCCGGTGAGGAGGAGCAGCTTCCAAGTACGGAGGAGATCGCGAAAGAGCAGGCGTATGAATCGGAGGAGATTGCGAAAGAGCAGGTGTATGGATCGGAGGATACTCCGGAGGAGATTACGGACGAGCTGTTAAGTGGATATGATTTTACAGAGCTTAACAGACAGCTGCACCAAATAGGTGGATTGGAGACGTATAATTTTGAGGATCTGCTGAAACTTCTGATGCAGGGAGATGTCGGGATCAATTCCGGTAATATAGAGGGGATCGGACAGCTTCTGTATCAGATATTTCTTTCAGAGTTGAATGTGAATCGCGGCTTAATGCTTAAGATGACAGGTCTGGCTATCTTAATGGCGGTCTTTACGAACTTAAGCAGCTCATCATCGAAGGGAACGGTCAGTGAGAACGGCTTCTATGTGACCTATCTGGTGATGACACTCTTATTCCTGACAGCTTATCAGACGATGTATGAGCTTACCGATTCTGCCTTTCAGGATCTGCAAACGATCATGTATGCGCTGATACCGGTTTATATGGCTGCGGTTGGCTTCAGCAGTGGAATTACCTCTGCGGCAGTGATGGAGGATAGCCTGCTCATAGGACTTACCATGATTTCCAAGGCGGTTCAGATATGGATCTTTCCCATGATCCATGTATACTTTGCACTGGGACTGACGGATCAGCTGATGAAGCGGGAGTTCTTCAGTCAGTTGTCGGAGCTGATAAAAAGCGCTGTAAGCTGGCTGCTCAAGTCGGTCCTGGCAGTTACCGTGGGCTTGAATGCCATTAAGAGCATGCTCGCGCCGGCGGTGGATTCTGTTACGGCAGCCGCATTGCAGAGGGGACTGAAAATCATACCGGGAGGAGATACGGCGTCCATGGTGTCGGGCGTGGTCATCGGCTCAGGCGTACTGATCAAGAATGCGATCGGGGTCGGAGGCATCTGTGTCTTAGTCTTTGCGGTCAGCGTGCCGGTCCTAAAGCTGACAGCCATTGTTCTTCTGTATAAAATGATGGAAGCCGTGCTTCAGCCGGTTGCCGATCCGAGAATGATCAAGGGATTGAAAGTCGTGGATCAAAGCGGTCAGCTGCTGGTGTCCGTTCTTCTTGCCGAGATCTCTCTGTTCCTGATATCGATAGCGATTACAGCCAACCATACAAATATGAACTATTATGCGGGGTGATTCTTATGGAAGCAGTGAAAGAAATGGTCCTTCAGCTGATAACCTATTCCATTCTGTCCTCCGGCTGTCTGCACCTCATGCCCTCGAAACAGTATGAATCAATGGCAGAGATGGCGGTTGGATTAGGTTATATCTGTATGATCTTAGATGGTATCCGTACATTTGTCGGAATGGGATAGGAGGAAGATATGAAAGATCAGAATAAAAACTATATAGAAATACTATCCTCTCAAATGAAAAAATGGGGGATGAATAAATGGATCGTCGTATTCCTGGTCGGAATCCTGCTGCTCATCATCTGTATTCCGGTAAAGAGATCTGACAAAAGCAGCATGAATGCTTCCGGGTTGGATAGTCTGTCTGCTTCTGTTCAAAATACGAATTCCTATGTGGTCTCCGGATTCACGGATCTATCGGCTGACCCGCAGAGTAGATCTTCTAAGAAAGCAACGGAAGAGCAGCTGGCGGAGCTTCTGCAGAAAATTGACGGAGTGGGGCAAGTTGAAGTCATGATTACGGACAATTCGGAATACAATCAGATAGAAGGTGTTGTGGTGGTGGCAGAAGGAGCAGATTCTCCGGCGGCCAGACAGGAGATCATAGAGACTGTGCAGGCACTGTTTCCCATCGCAGCATATAAAGTGAAAGTATGCAAAATGGCAGGAGGCAAATCATGAAAAAGAAATTCCGTAAGAATCAGATCATCATTACTGCGCTTGCGATCATGATCGCAGTTGCAGGGTACTTAAGCTTTACGAACAAAGAGGTAAGCATCATTGATGAGGATGGCAATCCGGTTACAGTCGGACAGGGGGATGAGATCCAGGAAACCATGCAGACAGACAGCCATGCAGTCGATTCGGAGGCAGTACCAACAAATGACGAGGTCACAGATCCGGAGATGGTACAGACGGACAGTGATCTGGTAAGTACAGACAGTATGGATACGGCTTCGGCAGAAGATGTCGTGCTTACCGGAGCCAATGGCAACTCCGACGACGCGGTGATCAGCGCACCGGTTCAGGATTCCATTGGAGAAGCGGTCCTTACTAGTGTCAATGTGGCGGAGGAGCTGTCACCGGAGAGTCCGGTGGACCGGAGCGTGCAGGCGCCTAATTCCGATGTGATCATTAATGCCAAGTTAAATCGGGAGCAGACCAGATCCAAGTCGCAGGAGCTTCTGATGCAGTTAGTAAATAATGAGAGCTTAGAGGACGGTGTGAAGCAGAATGCGGTAGATGAGCTGATCGCCATGACAGCCCGTATGGAGAAGGAATCCATTTGTGAACAGCAGCTGCTGGCCAAGGGCTTTGGGGAATGTGTGGTTCTGATCAATGACGAAAGCGTGGATGTCACGGTGAACCGCAAGGAGCTTTCCGAGGTGGAGAAAGCACAGATCGAGGATATCATTACCCGGAAGGCAGAATGTGATGTCAGCAAGGTCGTAATCACAATGGCTCAGTAAATGTCCTAAAAATAGAGGGTATTTTTAAGATGTTGTAAGAAAACCGCAAGATGGAAATCCATGAGAAGTAGTTGCAAAAAAGTATTAATTTGGTATAATTATAAACGACTATGGAAATATATTCATGTGAGATACGATTCGAAGGACGGCAGGCAATCCTGCGTATATCCGATGGAAGCAGAGATTGGATCCGAAGCGCGATGGGATGCCATAAGGGATTCCTGCGGATCGGGTAAGTGCCGGTGCAGAGTATACAAGGAGGATGGAAGATGGCAATGGAGCGAGATAATCAAGACGGATATCAGTTACAGGATACAACCCCGTTGGGAGAAGTGCAGATTGCAGATGAAGTAGTGGCAATTATATCCGGGCTGGCTGCATTAGAGGTAGAAGGCGTTGCCAAGATGAGTGGGAATGTCCCGAATGAACTGATCAGTATGCTTGGCATGAAGAATCTGTCAAAGGGTGTGAAGGTGGATGTTTCTCCGGAGAATGTGAACATTGAACTTGCACTGGAGATGAAGTACGGATACAGTATTCCGAAGGTATCTCTTCAGGTTCAGGAGAAGGTTAAGAATGCCATTGAAAGCATGACCGGACTGACTGTAGAACGTGTAGATGTTCATATTGTGGGAGTAGCGGCAGACAAACCGCAGAGGAATCAGAAGACAAAGCGTAGTACGACTACACATAATACGAAGAAATAATGAGACCAAAAAATGGGGACAGATCCGTTTTACGGGTGTGTCCTTGTTTTTGCGTATACCGGATTTGGAGGAAAGAATGACAAGAAGACAGCTGCGGGAAAGCATATTTCATGTGCTGTTCCGTGTAGAATTCAATTCAAAGGAAGAATGGAAGGAACAGTTAGAGCTGTATATGGATGAACTGGATCATCCGGCAGGACGTTCCGTGATCACAGCAGAGGATGATGAGACGGGCGGAAAGACAGCCCCTTCGGATGCCGGTGAGGCTGCAGCAGCATATAGAGAGCGGAACATTTCCCAGATCTTTGAGGAAGCCGATATGCAGGTGACAGATGTTACGGATCTGGATCTGGCTTATATTCGTCAGAAGGTAGAGCAGATCCATGAGAGGCTTCCGGAGATTGACGAGAAGCTTGCTGAGAATACAGAGGGCTGGGCACTGAATCGGATCGGTAAGACAGAACTGGCAATACTAAGGCTGTCTGTATATGAGCTTTTGTATGATGAAGATGTACCGGAGAAGGTTGCGATCAATGAAGCCGTAGAGCTTGCGAAGATCTATTGCCCGGAGGAGGCAAAGGGGTTTGTGAATGCCGTACTGGCGAAGTTCACAAGATCATAATCTGATAGATGAACAAACGAATATATTCAATAGAACAGATCAATCAATATATTAAGAACATGTTTCAGGGAGACATGCTGCTTTCCGGACTTTATTTGAAGGGAGAGACCTCCAATGTCAAATATCACTCCTCCGGCCATATCTATTTTGACTTAAAGGATGCGAGCGGGAAGATCAAATGTGCCATGTTTCGTGGGAAACAGGCAGCAGGACTGAAGTTCCGCATGAAGGACGGGCAGAGTGTGATTGTGGGCGGTAACATATCCGTCTATGAGCGGGATGGTGCCTATCAGATGTGTGCAAATGAGATTCTGTTAGACGGAACCGGCGATCTCTATGCGGAATACGAACGGTTAAAGCAGAAATTATACGAAGAGGGTCTGTTTGAATTTGAACTGAAAAAAGAAATCCCGAAATACCCGAAGGCAGTGGGAATTGTAACGGCTTCTACCGGGGCGGCCATTCAGGATATTATGAATATTGCTAAGCGAAGAAATCCTTATGTCCAGCTGATCCTGTATCCTGCGAAGGTGCAGGGAGAGGGCGCTGCCCAGACGATCGTGAAGGGAATCGAGATTTTAGACCGGATGGGACTCGATACGATTATCATTGGCCGTGGCGGCGGTTCGATCGAGGATCTGTGGGCATTTAACGAGGAATGCGTAGCAAGAGCCATCTATGCGGCTAAGACGCCGATCATATCCGGAACGGGTCACGAAGTGGATACCACGATCGCAGATTATGCGGCGGATCTTCGCGCACCTACACCGTCTGCGGCTTGTGAGCTTGCAATCCCGGATTATATGGAGCAGGTTCGAAGGAAAGAGGAGCTCCTTCGGCTGATGGAGGGAGTCTTAGACCGGAAATATCAGATGATCCTTTCCCGTTATCAACATTATCAATCCCTGCTTGCTTCTAAGAATCCGGTTACGAAGCTTGCCTATCAAAGCCAGTACTTAGATGAATTATCGGACAGACTTACCCGGAGCATGAAACAGCGGCTGCAGCAGTATAAGAATCAATTATTGGTACTTACGACCAGACTTCATGCGGCCTCTCCGACGGCGAAGCTGGTCAACGGATATGGATATCTGGAGCGGGATGGTGAGCCGGTAAGCAGCCTGAAGGAGGTACATGCCGGAGATCAGGTGAAGATCACGATCCATGACGGAAGCATGATCACAAGGGTTGAGCGTGTAGAGCGGGCAGATGAAGGAGAATGTGGCGGCAAGGATTGAGAGTGAATGACTGCTGCACAGAAAAAGATAACAGAACGGATCATAGACGTTCAAGTTATGAAAAAGAGATGAGGAATACGTATGTCAGAAACGAAGAATGAGAATAATAAGACCGGAAAGGTCGTACCGAAAGATACAGAAGCAAAGGAATTAAGCATTGACGAGGCCTTTGAACAGCTGGAGACGATCGTGAAGCAGATGGATGATCCGAAGGTCAGTCTGGAGGAATCCCTCAAATTATATAAGCAGGGAGTCGGGATCTTGGGAAGCTGTGGTTCAAAGCTTAACGAGATTGAGAAAGAAATCATTGTGTTGACGGAAGAAGGAGAGATACCGGATGGAGATTAAGGAACATGTAATGGAGGTTGAGCAGATCATTTTATCTTATATGCCGAAGGAAGAAGGCTATGCGAAGACCGTTCTGTCCGCGATGAATTATACCATGACAGCAGGCGGGAAACGGCTTCGCCCAATGTTAATGCTGGAGACCTACCGAATGTTCGGCGGTGATCAGAAGGTGATCGAACCATTTATGGCAGCCATGGAGATGATCCACACATACTCACTGATCCATGATGATCTTCCTGCCCTGGATAATGATGATTATAGGAGGGGAAGAAAGACAGCGCATATAGTGTATGGAGAGGATATGGCAATCTTAGCGGGTGACGCGCTCCTTAATTATGCGTATGAAACCGCTGCGAAGGCGTATGATCTTCTGAAGGAGGAGACATCCGCAGAGAAGCCGAATCCGGTTCTGTATGCCGCAAGACTTGACCGGATCATGAAAGCTTATCAGGTGCTTGCACATAAGCCGGGAATCTATGGAATGATCGGCGGACAGACGGCAGACGTGGAGCTGACGGGTAAAATCCTAAGTGAAGAAGAACTGGATTATATCTATAAGAATAAGACCGGAGCCTTGATCGAGGCATCTATGATGATCGGCGCCATTCTTGCAGGTGCTAAGGAAGAAGAGGTTATGCAGGTTGAACAATTAGCCGGAATTGTGGGATATGCGTTTCAGATCCAGGATGATATTCTGGATATTGAGGGAAGCGCGGAAGAGTTGGGAAAGCCGCTCCACAGTGATGAGGAGAATGGCAAGGTGACCTATGTAACGATTCATGGAATAGAGACGGCTAAGCAGGATGTAGAACGGATGACAGAGGAAGCGGTAAGGGTTCTGGACGGCCTGAAGGCAGAGGACAGCTTTCTGCGGGAACTGATCCTGTCCCTGATCACGCGTACCAAATAATGACATTACTCTTGTAGCTTGAGGTTAAGGAATATGAGCGTATTAGATAAAATCAAGAAACCGAATGATATTAAGCGGCTGGACAAGTCAGAATATCCGATCCTTGCCCAGGAAATTCGGGATTTTCTGTTAGAGCATGTAAGTGAGACCGGCGGACATCTGGCCTCGAATCTTGGTGCCGTGGAGCTGACGATGGCACTGCATCTGGTGTTGGATTTCCCTGTGGACAAGCTGATCTGGGATGTAGGACATCAATCCTATACCCATAAGATCCTGACCGGACGGAAGGATGAATTCGACAGTCTCCGGAAATACGGAGGCTTAAGCGGTTTCCCGAAACGATCCGAGAGTGCCTGTGACTGCTTTGATACCGGACACAGCTCTACCTCTATCTCTGCAGCACTAGGATTTGCCGAGGCGAAGGAGATACGGGGAACCGATGAGTCGGTTGTGGCGGTCATCGGAGATGGAGCATTATCCGGCGGACTGGCATACGAAGCCTTGAATAATATGGCAAGACTGAAGTCCAGCATGGTTGTGATCTTAAATGATAACGAAATGTCGATTTCGGAAAATGTCGGCGGTATGTCTCAATACTTAAATGATATCCGTTCCGGACAGGAATATAATGATTTCAAGCATGGTGTGGAACAGAAGGTGCTGCGTATCCCATTTGTCGGATACGAGATCGCGGCATCCTTAAAGAAGACCAAGGACAGTATCAAGCATTTTCTCGTTCCCGGTATGTTCTTTGAGGATATGGGCATTACATATATTGGTCCGATCGACGGGCACGATATTCAGAGTATTGTGAACCATCTGGTATCGGCGATCGAGCTGAAGCGGCCGGTGGTTCTTCATGTGCAGACCATTAAGGGAAAGGGCTATGGATATGCGGAACGGCATCCAAGCTATTTTCATGGGGTTGGTCCATTTGATCTCGTGACCGGTAAGGAGAAGCAGAAGAAGGAGAAAGCCACCTATACCGATGTCTTTGCAAGAAAGATGTTAGCCTTCGCCAAGCGGGATCAGAAGGTGGTTGCCATAACAGCAGCGATGGCGGAAGGAACCGGACTCAAGCGGTTCATGAAAGAATATCCGGAGCGCTTCTTTGACGTGGGAATCGCAGAGCAGCATGCGGTTACCTTTGCGGCCGGACTCGCGGCGGCAGGGATGGTTCCTGTGGTGGCTGTCTATTCGTCCTTCTTGCAGCGGGCGTACGATCAGATCCTGCATGATGTATGCATTCAGAATCTGCATGTGATCTTTGCAATCGACCGGTCGGGACTGGTCGGCGCAGACGGGTCTACACATCAGGGAATCTTTGATATCAGTTATCTGACGGACATTCCGAATATGGTGGTGGTGTCACCGAAGAACCGGTATGAATTAGAGGCGGCCTTGGAATTTGCCTATCAATATCAGGGACCGATCGCGGTCCGTTATCCGAGGGGAACTGCCTGTGAGCTGTGGAAGGAGCAGCAGGAGGAGCTTATTCTGGGTAAGAGTGAGATTCTTACACAGGGTGAGGAGATCGCAATTCTGGCTGTCGGGAATATGGTGGAGGAAGCGCTTAAGACCTGCAGATGTCTGGAGGAGAAGGGAAAGCATCCGACACTGGTAAATGTACGATTTGTAAAACCGATGGATGAGGAGCTGCTTGCCACACTTGCTAAGACCCATTCTCTGATCTGTACGATGGAAGAGAATGTATATCAGGGCGGATACGGGCAGGCTGCAGCGGCTTATCTGGAGCAGCAGGAGCAGAAGGTCAAGGTGATTCCGATCGCGATCCAGGATCAATTCGTTCAGCATGGAGATGTAGACTCTCTTCGTCGTATGCTCGGAATCGACGGAGAGCATGTTGCCGATGTGATCTTAGAACAGTGTTGATCGTAAAGTGCCTTTAAGCGATGTATGTAAGCTGATCCATAAGGTATGAGCATGATGAAATGCTCTAAAATGAAGAGTATACGAGGTTGACATAGATGAAGACACGATTGGATCTTCTGGTGATGGAGCAGGGATATGCCGCTTCCAGAGAGAAAGCAAAAGCGATCATTATGTCCGGCGTTGTCTGGGTCAATGGACAACGGGAAGATAAGCCGGGGGCTACATTTGATCCGGAGAAAGCGATGATTGAGGTTCGGGGGCATACACTTCCGTATGTCAGCCGCGGGGGACTGAAGCTGGAAAAGGCCATGGGTCAGTTCGGAATTGTTTTAGAGAATAAGGTATGCATGGATGTGGGCGCTTCTACCGGCGGATTTACAGACTGTATGCTTCAAAACGGGGCTGTGAAGGTCTATTCGGTGGATGTGGGACATGGTCAATTGGACTGGAAGCTCCGAAACGACGAACGCGTTGTCTGCATGGAAAAGACGAATATCCGATATGTCACACCGGAGGATATTGAGGAACCGCCGGAATTTGTCAGTATAGATGTGTCATTTATATCCTTGAAGAAGGTACTGCTTCCGGTCAGGGAGCTTATGACAGCGGACGGGGAGTTGGTCTGTCTTATCAAGCCCCAATTCGAAGCGGGCAGAGAGAAGGTTGGCAAGAAAGGCGTTGTTCGGGACAAGAAGGTGCACCAGGAGGTGATCGACATGGTGATGGAATATGCCCGGTCGATCGGATTCACCCTGCTGCATCTGGATTATTCTCCGATTAAGGGACCGGAGGGGAATATAGAATATCTGCTGCATATGACGAAGCGGCAGGACGCGGTGCCGGAAGAGCTGAT
>CACZRT010000212.1 GCA_902783585.1 uncultured Lachnospiraceae bacterium
AAAAAGACGGTCTCGTGACCGCCTTTTTCACTGCTTTGTTATATTGTGTACTAACTTCCGATTCTTACTCACCATCAATACATTTCTCAATATACGATTCTACCTCGTCCCGATCAATCCCAAGTGCCATGGAGAATTCCAGATACAGATTATCCTCTGCTGCTTTCATATATCTGGCATCCGTTGCTGTCACCTTCTGTCCCTTCTCTAACCGTTCCATACGGCGCTGATACAGGGTCTTGATCACACGGATCCAATCCTCACACTTATGATTCTTCATGCACTCCTTGAATCTCTCCTCACGGAGCTTGTCATTCATCTCAACGATCGTATCAATCTCCGGAATATGATTGATCAGTTCCTTCACCTGTTCCTTCGTCAATACCTTACGCATTACGATCTTGTCATTATCAACGGGAATATATACGACACTTGATTTCGTATATACCGGTTGAAGAATATAATACAGGCGGTCCGGGTCTACATCCGGAATGTCAATGGTACTAATGTTCTGTACGGTGCAGATACCATTATTCCCACACACAATATAATCTCCAACTTCGAACATTCAACTTCCTCCTAACTATGATACCCCCTAAATGATCTCCGATTCTTAGTTACCGTAAACATCCTCATTCCTATTATTGCCGAAAATCCGGCACATTACACACTTTGGTGAGTAATTCCCATTCTAACAGGTTTTTCGACGATTCGTAAGAGGGAATTTTTCCGTTCGATCATTTTTGTGAATAATGTATAAGGAAGCATATCCTTTGTTGTAGAAGATGTGCACAATCACAATCCCCCGATCATCCGCAGTTCATTCCGCAAATGATCGGGGGAAATCGTACCCTGATAATAATGTATCTGACTTAATGTATTCGAATTCTACTTGGTTCCGAAGATCCGGTCGCCGGCATCTCCAAGTCCCGGACAGATATACGCATTATCATTTAACTCACGGTCTAATTGTCCGACATAGACCTGCACATCCGGATGCTCATCCAACAGCCGCTGCAAGCCCTCCGGTGCCGCAATAATACACATGAACTTAATATTCTTACCACCCTGCTGCTTCACATAATTGATCGCGTCCACCGCAGAGCCGCCCGTTGCCAGCATCGGGTCCACGATAACGATCGTCCGGTCCTCCAGCTGATCCGGCAATTTACAATAATAATCATGTGGCGCATGCGTCTCCGGATCCCGGTAGATTCCGATATGTCCGACCTTCGCCGTCGGAACCAGCGCGGTAATACCACTCACCATTCCCAGTCCTGCCCGCAGGATCGGAACCACCGCCAGCTTCTTACCGGCAATAACCGGCGCTAAGCATTCCTCGATCGGCGTCTCGATCTCCACCATCTCGATCGGCAGATCCCGAAGTGCCTCGTACGCCATCAGCATCGCGATCTCTTCTACCAATTTACGGAATTCATTCGTTCCCGTATTCTTATCCCGCAGCAGCGTAATCTTATGCTGTAAGAGCGGATGTCCCATGATCGTATACTTTGCCATCGCTTTTCTTCCTCCCTTATTCCTTCACACTTAAATCATTCAACAGCTGCATCTTCATCTCATAATAATCCGGTGTCATATCCAGATAATGAATATGCGGATATTCAAAACGCTGTTCCTCTTCCCAGATCTCCTCCGATAACTGCTGCTTCACATACGCCGCAATATCATTGATCGTCGGAAGCTCATATACAAGCTCGCCATCCTTAATGATCTGCTTCTGTAATTCCACCGCCTTACAGCCCTTGAAGAAGCGGTTCTTCCACGGCTGTGTCGGATCGACATACCGGAATGGCTGGCTCATATCAATGTCTTCGTCTGACTTCGCGATCAGGTCAGCAATCGCACGGCCTTCCTCATTAATGATCCGGTATACCTTCTTCAGACCCGGATTCGTAATCTTCTCCACATTCTCGGATATCTTAATTCGCGGCACGAAGTTCCCCGGTGTCTCCTCCACAGCAGCGATCTTATAGACTGCACCGAAGACAGGCTCTGACTTCGCCGTGATCAGCCGCTCACCAACACCGAAGCTGTCCACGCAGCCACCCTGTTGCAAAATGGATGTAATCGTGAACTCGTCCAGACTATTCGAAATGATGATCTTGCAGTCGGTAAGTCCGGCCTGATCCAACATCTTACGGGTCTTCTTCGTAAGGTATGCCAGGTCACCGCTGTCAATACGGATACCCTTCAACCGCTTACCCATCGGCTCCAAGACCTCCTTGGCAACCCGGATTGCATTCGGAATACCGCTCTTCAATACATCATAGGTATCCACTAACAGAACCGTTGCATCCGGATAGGTCTCTGCATATTTCTTAAATGCTTCAAACTCGTTCTCATAAAACATGACGAAGCTGTGTGCCATCGTACCGCTGATCGGCATCCCGAACATCTGTCCGGAAAGCACCGTTGCCGTACCACAGGCACCGCCAATATAAGCTGCCCGCGCACCATATACCGCAGCATCCATATTATGGGCCCGCCGTGCGCCGAAATCCGATACCGCACGTCCATTTGCCGCCTTCACGATCCGGCGGGTCTTCGTCGCGATCAGGGATTGATGATTCACCTGAAGCAGGATCGCCGTCTCGACTAACTGTGCATCGATCAATGGCGCGACCACCGTGATCACCGGTTCATTCGGGTACATGATCGTTCCCTCCGGAAATGCATAGACATCTCCCTTAAACCGAAAATCCTTCAGATAATCAAGGAATTCCTCCGCAAACAGCTTCTGCTGCCGCAGATATTCCACATCCTCTTCATCAAAATGCAGATTCAGAATATAGTCCACGATCTGTTCCAAGCCCGTAAAGATCGCAAACCCTCCGGCATCCGGATTCTTCCGGTAAAAGACATCAAAGGCTACACGAGTATTCATATCCTGATCCAAGAAATACCCATTACTCATGGTCAGCTCATAGAAGTCCATGACCATTGTCAGATTCCGTTCCATATCC
>CACZRT010000213.1 GCA_902783585.1 uncultured Lachnospiraceae bacterium
CCCTGTTCTGTCAGCTTCATGCTATGCTCTCCCCGGCTGATATCCACAATATTACCATGCCGGCTGATCGTCCGGATCAATCTTCCTTCCGCATCAAATTCATAAACCGTTCCGTCTGCCTGAGTCAAGGTATATCCCCCTGTCTCATGCGCAAGAAGTTCGATCGTAGCTGCGCCTGCATCCAGACAGACATACTTCACATCTCCTTCCACACTTGTTACAGTAATATCATTATCCTGAATGCTGCCATATACAATGCTCTTTGAAGCGCTCTCTCTTATGAATGTAAGACTTTGATACGAATTCTGATATAGCTCTAAGACACTTCCACAGTCCTCAATCCGCCATTCATAATTATGATTCCAGCCATATCCAAGGTCACTCTGCTCGGATGTATACATAGAGTCATAAAACATGGAGAAAGTAAGAGGTTTGATTCCCCGAATAGTAATTGCATCAATCTCCGCTTGATAAGCACCGGTTGATAAGGATACCGGATCACCTGAATTCTCCTCTGCCTCCTCCTTCAATTCGTTATTATTATCGTCATTATTATCGTCATCATCATCGTCATCATCATCGTCATCATCATCATCGGTATTTGATGGAGGGTCAGGATAATCTATAAGATTACTTGAATGCTTCACATAATACCACACAAATGTCTTATGTGCCTTAATCGGTACAACCTCGACCTTCACTCCGGTATTCTGCCCCTCAAGAAGCCTAGCTTCACTTCTAACAATTTCATAGAGTGCACGTCCAAGAAATTTTTATGTAATGCTCTTCTTTTTGAGAATACGTTTTTATTTTATAGAATATATTAGCATACTCCTTGTTTGCTTTCAACAAAAACAGAATGCTTTTCGATATCCCCAGAATGCTAGAATAATTATGGTAAATTATTCCGAATTCCGCTGTTTTTTTTATTCCTTTCCTATTATATACTTAAGCTTAGAGTAATGTATTCATGGCATGTACGTCATGCTCATGCCGTGGAGCGAGATTCATTCTTTACATAAATATGAATCCAATCAGGAATATGAGGAGGTATCCTATGAAGAAGACACTACGACGCATTCTTGCACTGGCATCTGCATGCGCGCTGACCTTAAGTCTGGCAGCCTGCAGCGGTTCCGGTTCGGGTTCCGGTTCCGACACGACCGCAGGAGATGATTCCGGTAATCCGGGCGGTGACTCCGGCAATGTCAGCAGTCAGGATTTGGAATCCATGACAGCACAGGAGTTGTCTATACTTATGGGCAATGGAATCAATCTCGGCAATACGATGGAATCTGCCGATCAGACAAGACCGGGCAATTATGCAGACAACTCAGTGACCTATTTTGAGACCTTATGGGGACAGCCGGTAACGACCAAGGAAATGATAGATGACATGAAAGCTGCCGGACTTGATACTTTGCGGATTCCGGTCGCATGGACGAATACCATGCACTATGAAGACGGAGATTACACCATCGCTCCGGAGTATCTGGCCAGAGTGAAGGAGATCGTGGACTATGCTTATGACAACGATATGTTTGTCATCATTAACGATCACTGGGACGGCGACTGGTGGGGTCTGTACGGCGCCAAGGACGCAAGCAAACGCGAGATGGCAGAGACGATCTACAAGGAAATGTGGACACAGATTGCCGAATATTTTAAGGATTACGACGCGCATCTGATCTTTGAAGGCGGTAATGAAGAGATTGGAGACCGCTTAAATGATATTGGTAATGTGAATATCGTAGATGGCAACACCTTAAGTAAGGACAAGCTCTACGCAAAGGCAAACGAGATCAATCAGACCTTCGTTGATCTGATCCGGAGCACCGGCGGCAACAACGAGACACGGTTCCTGCTGATTCCGGGCTATGGCACGGACATTACCCAGACTCTGGACTCCAGATGGCATATGCCAACGGATACCGCAGAGGGTAAGCTGTTCCTGTCCGTTCATTATTACACCCCTTGGAGCTATTGTGGAAGCTCCGGCTCATCCACCTGGGGAACGAAGCGTAACTATGAAGAAATGAATACCATTATGAAGAATCTGTCAGCCTACACAGATCAGGGCTACGGTATCATCATTGGTGAGTGTGGGGTTCTCCCTACCTCCAATGGCGAGATGAAGCCGAACTGGAACCTCTGGTATGATAATTTCTTTGCGAATTGTGACTTATACAATTACGTTCCTGTATTATGGAATACCGGTGATATCTTAAATAAGAATACTCACAGCTGGATCGATGACAGCGTGAAGGACTTCCTGCTTGCTAACAGCTATGACAGCCAGAGTTCTTTAAGCGCTGACGAGATCAAGGCAAATGCCGAAGCCGTAATCGCGGATGGTCTTGCAGCCGCACCGGAAACCTTCGATGCCTATCAGAAGCTGGCCGGAGACGGAACGGCGATCGCATGGATCATGTGGGATTCTCAGGATTGGAATATCGTATACAGCGTCGGCGATACTTACGATCCGGATTCCAAGACGGCCGGTGTCGTTGCTACAGATGTTGAGGTTACCGGCGAAGGAACGTATACCATCGGACTTGATTTCACCGGAACGGATGCCGGACTATCCCGGAGCACTGCATTCTCTGCAATCGGAATTGCCAATGCAGAGGAATTATTCCCGGGCTATGTAATTAACATCAAGGAGATCCTGATCAATGGAGAGCCTTATAAGATGAACGGTCGGAACTATACCTCTTCCGATGATGGTCTGTGTACCAGATCCAATCTGTACAACGAGTGGGTAGGTTCGATTCCGGACGATGCCAGAACGGCGGCCGGAGGACTGACCGGTTGCAGCCCGACAGTCATTGATAATCAGACAGTCGGGGATATTGAAACCATTGAGATTACCTTTGATTATCTGCCGGGAGCAGACGGAATCTCCACCAATGACGCGAATTCCAAGAATTAATTAAGAGGATACTACCATGAAATACACCAATCCCGTTGTACGCGGCTTTTATCCGGATCCCAGCGTATGCTCTGCAGAGGGCAAATATTATCTTGCTGCGAGCTCCTTCCAATACTTCCCAGGAGTTCCGCTGTTTGAAAGCGAGGATCTGGTGAATTGGAAGCAGATTGGGCACGTTCTGACACGTCCATCTCAGGTCATGCTGGATAAGGTTCGAAGCTCCGGCGGCGTATTTGCGCCAACCATCCGTTATAATAACGGAAGATTCTATATGGTAACAAATAATAATTCCACCAATGAGAATTTCTATGTCTATACGGATGATATTTACGGGGAATGGTCCGATCCGGTCATCGTGGATCAGGGCGGTATTGATCCTTCTCTCTACTTTGAAGACGGACATACCTATTTCATCAGTAATGGACAGGATGCGCATGGTAAGAATGGTATTATCCAATGTGAGATCGATATTGCCACCGGTAAGAAATTAAGTGAGAGTGTATGCATCTGGACCGGTGCCGGCGGACGTTATATTGAAAGCCCGCACATGTATCGGATCGGTGAATATTATTATCTGATGGTCGCTGAGGGCGGCACGGAATACGGGCACATGATTGCTTATTCCAGAAGCACTTCCGTATGGGGACCGTTTGAGAATTATCCGGAGAATCCGGTACTGACCAACCGTAACAAAGCCCCTTTTACGTTACAGGGAATCGGACACGGCGATCTGATCTGTAAAGATTCCGAATGGTTCATGCTCTGTCTCGGATTCCGTCAGATCCATCTGTGGGAGCCTTATCATCACTTGGGACGTGAGATATTCTTAACGCCTGTTCAGTGGACCGACGACGGGTGGTTTACCTGTGGGAATGACGGAACTACCGATTGGGAATAC
>CACZRT010000214.1 GCA_902783585.1 uncultured Lachnospiraceae bacterium
ATTATTGGTTAGAATTTCTGTGTGATGTTTTGAAGGTACATACATACTCCTTACCGTGTGGTGAGGAGTTTTTTTATTGAAGAAAGTAAACGTTCATGTTAGACTACGATATGAAGGAGTTGTTCAATATGGAAAACGAATACTTTCAAGAGGCATTACATACATTTGCCGTGGATTTCGGATATGGCGGCGCGATTCGCCATTTGGTGGACCGCGGATATGACACCGACAAGATCATAAGAGAATTTCATTATCCACTTTCAAGGGATGCGATTGAAAAGATTGTACAAGAACATAAGCAACAATCAACAAAGCAGTGATATGCAGGTAATAAGGCAGAATGCTTAGAAGGGGAGCCGCATGGAAGAATCACTACAAATGTCCGTTTCACCGATCTGTGAAAAAGACGGTAAGAAATACGCATATATTCAGTTCAGCGATGGCACAAGACTTGCCGAGGGTAAGATCCCGTCTTGTGAAATCGTTAAGAATCAAGGATTTACGGAATCAGAGGTTGAGCAGCTGTCCGCATATATGAAAGAGCATCTTCAGGAGTTAAAATCAATTGCTGCCAAATTAAATGCCTTTGATGCAATCCGAAAATCATAGTGCTGTAAGGATTCTAATAGAACTGATTCTTTAACATTTCTCTGATATCCTCGGAACAATTCTCATTGATATATGTGCACCAGTTCCATTCCGTATTGTAATAAGCTTGTGCCGGATTCCCATTCGGATCATATACACTAAGCCCCGAATTCTCCTCCCAATCCTTTTGCTGAAGCAGGAGGAAAAAGCCGGAATAGTCAGTTCTTGCGGTACGATTTATGCTCTTCGAATACAGCTCATTTACAATATCCGCACGCGCACTGTCATCCAGATCATCATATACAGAATCCAGAGCCAATAAGCTCTCGATCATCGCCATTTCATAACGCTCTCGCAGCTGCTCCTCTGTATCCGAATCAGATGGTACCGTATATTCCATGGAATGATATTTTGTGATCAACAGCTCGCCAAGATCATCCCGTTCCAACAGCTCCGGCATTCCGTTAAACCAATCGTAGATGTAGTCAACAGCCTGACGCTCCGGGGCATTCATTTCGGAAAAATCCCCATAGTACCGTATCGTGCCGTCATCACCAAACCAGACACGATTGTATTCGCTGACAAGCGTACTTCTGTCAACCGTGATCTCATTATTCATATCTATATCGTTTTCGGATCCACCATCTGTAATCGGCGGAAGCTCTCTACTGCATCCGGTAAGAATGGTGATCAAAAGGAATGTTGTTATGATCTGTTTGAATCTCATATATAGCCTCCTTTAGCATATAGACAGTTCTTCTCAAATAATGATCGTGGCACAAAAAACGTCATAGCATTATATAAATTATTCGAATAACCGATCTATTCATGCAGTACATAATCAATATCGTCATCGATAATTGCAAGCATACATTTTGCAATATCAGGATCAAACTGGGTTCCAATATTATTCTCGATCTCGGAGCGGACCTTATCCTGCGGCATATAGTTACGATAGCTTCGATTGGATGTCATAGCATCATAACTGTCGGCAACGGCAATAATTCTTGCGAAAAATGGAATATCTTCCCCCTTCTTTCCATCAGGATAGCCTTTTCCGTCATAACGCTCGTGGTGCCACCTTGCACCGATGGATAAATCCGGACGACTTTTAATTTCGGACAAAATATCATATCCAATGCTTGGGTGAGTTTTGATTACAGCATACTCATCATCGGTCAGCTTCGCGGTGCTGTTGATGATCTCGTTTGGAACCCCGATCTTACCTATGTCATGCAAAAGTGCCATGTAATATACATTTTCACAGTCCTCTGCAGAGAGACCGAGTTTTTCCGCCAACATTCTTGAATACTTAGCCACACGGACTGAGTGGCCTCTTGTATACTCGTCCTTTGCATCGATGGTATGTGCAAGAGCTTCCATGACTTCAACCGAAAGGGTTTTCACTTCGTCCTTTGCTTTAATGGCATCATTCGTTGCATTAATATTCTGGATAATGACATAAAATGCCCATATAAAGAGGAATAATAAAACATCTGAAAATATATAAAACGCAATTATCACATCAGAATTATCCTTATAAAATTGCAAAGCAGAGGATACAGCAAAAATAATACCCAATACAGTCGGAGTGATCACAAATATTTTCCAATTAATCTCCCTTCTCTGGCTTGTCATTTTAGAAAGGGCTTTGATATCTAAGTGATAGGTGAGAAAAAGAGCAGTGAATTGTACTAACGAATCCGTAATATTGATGATCGACTGCAGCATCGGATGATCACCCAATATATTACTAGACTTAAAGGTACAGATTAAAATGATACTGAATAATAAATATACAAAAATAACAAGTGATTTGTTAGGTGCTTTCAACCATTTGCCAATAAGATATGCAAATAAGAACATAAATAGCAGATATATAAACCAACTGACAGCAAGATCAATGGATAATGAAGATGGGGAAGCTGACTGCTTAATTATATCTGTCAATGCATCGACATCATCAATCCCCATGGAAACGGCATGAAAAATCTTAATACCAGTCGATACAATTGCCATAATAAAATAGATGGCAACATATACAATAAACGGATTGGTAAAGAAAGATACGAAAAATAACAATATCCGGCTTTTTCCAGATTGCCAAAAACACTTTTTGATGGAAAGATAAAACAGGATAATAAATGCAACAATTAATAAATCTCCCAATAGTGTACTGATTGTGCTGATTACTTCTTGCATTACAGTTCCCCCTTATGTTCTGTCAATGCTTTTATCACAAAGCTCATAAAACCCAGATAAAATGCTACCATAAAACCCTCAAAAGTTCAATGGAAACAGCACCTTTCTTTCTCTTGACCAAGGGAATTGCAAGTGAGGATCATTCTGCAATGTGATGATCAAGAGCTCGTCGGTAAACTGGCCATATTATCCATGAAGCATAATGCCGACAGGATATTTGGTGAATAAAGATATCCTACAACAGTTGACAACACTTCTAAAATAGAGTTGACAACACTTTTAAAAATAACATGGTCTGAAAAGTCCGAAAAACAGTTGACAAACATAATGAAATCATTTAGAATAGCACTTGTGGTTTTTGAAAGAAGCCATAATTCAGGGGATTGGTCAAATGGTATGATAGGGGTCTCCAAAACCTTTGGCGGGAGTTCGATTCTCTCATCCCCTGCTAGACAAAAAGTCTTGAAAAACCTTGTAAATCAAGGAATTCAAGGCTTTTTTCTTTGCCTGTTCAATCGTAAAAAAGAATGCGCGGTCAACTGGTAGTGATTGCACATTCTCTTTGTTTGATATGTAGGTTAAGACAAATTCATCTCATCAATTCCATATTTATCACTTATTTCATCTAATACTTCATCAAAGTCCTGAAACTCTCCCCGTTCATAGCAAGCTCTGGATTCTGCTAATTCTTCTAATATCTCATTGGCTGACATTGGCTTGAATGGATTATCTGCACATAAATTTACAAGATAGGTATGAATCGCACCTTGAAATTCTTCCGGTATCGTGGACAACAATGCAATATTGGATTCTAATGTACTCATAGTATCAACTCCTAACGCTTGACGATATCCCCTTTTTAGCATCTACATATATTGATATTTCATTCAGAAATGGTTATATATCCTTTTGATAATAACTTCCTGTGAAGATTATAACATATCACTTGTCTGTTTGCTATTTAAAAATAATGTTTCTATATTGATTCGATGCCATTACAATGTATCGAGTGTTGGTTGACACAGGCAAGGCTTTTCATGTATATTTATTATGTAATCTTGTGCAGGGATATGGTTGAATTTCTAATAATTGGAATAGAGAAGAGACATGGATATAGCTTAGGAAGATGGTTGTAATTATGTGTTTCGGGAATTGCAAGATTGCATCACAAGAAGGAGATTGCAACAGTGTTGAAGTATTACCCTCAGTTCTGTCAGGCGGCGGTGTTTGCCACTGTTATACTGATCATTATATATTTTATGAAGCAGAATTATTCTACGAAGCAGGGCAAGGTATTTGTGCTGCTGATGTTGGATTGTCTTGTTTCTTCGGGACTTAATATTCTGACTTTATATACGATTTCATTTCCAGAACGGTATCCGATGTGGGTGAATTACCTAAGTAATCAGGTCTATTTGTTGTTGTTTAACATGATGGCGGTTCTGTTCTTGTATTATGTCGATGTCATGACAAAACGATCCAGAATGAAGATACCGGTTCGGGTGGCAATTATCGGGATTCTTCTTGTGGATTGTGTATTGCTGTTCTCATCTCCGGTTACACATCTTACGATTTATTTCAATGAGAATCTGGAATATAGCCATGGACCGTTAATGATCACGTTATATCTGACGGCTTTTTTGGCAATATCGATGGCGGCAGGAATCTGTGCTGTATCATGGAAGCGTTTTAACCGGTTTCAAGTCTTTGCGGTTGTCGGCTTTGTTGGAGGGATCTTTGTGAGCTTGATTTATCAGGTGACGCATCCGGCCTATGTGATCACGAATCTGACCTGTGCCCTGATGCTGTTCTTCTTATATTCTTCATTTGAGAATCCGGCATATTATACCTATAATAATACACGGTGTTTTAACCGCCGGGCATTCCTGCTTACCATCCACAAGTATAAGAAGAGGGGATCTGCTTACGAGATCATTGCTGTGAAAATGGCAGATTTTGATAATCTTGTCAGTTCTTTTGGACAAGATAATGCCTATCTGATTTCCAGTAAGGTGGCAGATCGGTTAAATGAGCGTTTTAACAAGCGGGCATATTGTATCAGCATGAATTGCTTTGCGATTATTTCGGATTCTCTTGATCAAAGTGAAGAATATGTGGAGCGTGTTCGGGACTGCTTTACGGATGCGTTTCGGGTGGATAAGGAGACCGAGGTATTAAAGGTGGCTGTGGATGCTGTGATCAAGCTGATCCCAATCACGACGCAGGAGATTGACGGACTGGAGATGGAGGAGATTCTGCATTCTGTTATGGATTCCTCTTCGGATGATGTCTTTGTTGCAGAGGATATTGAGCAGCTGGTGGAGGAGGTTCATCGGAAGCGCAAGATCAGCCGGATCGTGGGCGATGCGATTAAAAATGGACGGTTTGAGGTGTATTATCAGCCGATCTATAATATCAAGGAAAAACGGTTTACCAGCGCGGAGGCATTGGTCCGCCTGCAGGATGAGGAGTTCGGTTATATCAGTCCGGAGGAGTTCATTCCGATTGCGGAACGCAGCGGACAGATCGATGCAATCGGAGAGATTGTATTCCGTAAGGTATGTGAGTTTATGAGAAGCAGTGGGTGTCTGGAGCTGGGCGTTCGTTATATTGAGGTGAATCTGTCACCGGTACAGTGCCGCAGGATGGAGATTTCAGAGACGTACTATGAGGTGATGAAGAAATATGAGATCAAGCCGGAGTGGATCAATCTGGAGATTACTGAGACAGCGGAAATGGAGCCGGCAAGCGTTCTTCGACTGACGGATATCATGAACCAGATGCACAACAAGGGAATCTCATTTTCGATTGATGATTTCGGTTCCGGATTTGCGGCAATCGATTATCTGGTGAAATTACCGGTGGATCTGGTCAAGATCGATAAGGGAATTCTCTGGCAGGCGATGGAGGATCCGATCGCGATGGTCGTTCTGAAGAATACGATCGAGATGATCAAGACGATCGGCCGGAAGATCGTGGTAGAGGGCGTTGAGACGGAGGAAATGGCCAATATTCTGATTGAAAGCGGCTGTGATTATTTACAAGGCTATCTGTACTCCAAGCCGATACCGGAAGAACAGTATGTGGATTATCTGAGAAAGCATCATGCAGTGGGTCAGGCGTGATCGTACATAATGATGTCCGACGAATAACGGAGTGAGATATGCTCACGGACGAAAACGAAGTGAGATGTTCTTAGAATAAAAAGTGACGTAGGATATGCTTACGAATGAAAATGGGGGAGAATGATGAGCGCAGAGAATGAATATACCGATAAATTGAAGGGGAATCCCGTAAACCAGACAGCGGCCGCCGGTCATGGACGGGTATGGATCTATATAGTCATTGCGGCGGCAGGCTGTTTTCTGGCACTTGTATGCGCGGTTCTGGGTATTTTCTTGGGGAAATGGATTGAACAGCAGAAGAAGCCAGTGTTCAATGGCAGGGTCATTCAGCAGAAGATCAGTATGTGCAGCGAACTGACAACCTCGACGCTTGATTACCATGGAGCGGTGTATTTTGAAGATGGAGGAATTCCGTGGATCACGCAGAAGACATTTACCATGGAATATGATGCGCATGTTGAAGCGGGAATCGATCTGTCCAAGACGCAGGTTGAGGTAGAGGATAATGTGATCTATGTTACGCTTCCGGATGTGGAGGTGCAGGACATCGTGATTGATCCGAATAGCCTTACCTTTGATGATGAGAGCTTCGCGCTGCTGAACTGGAAGAAGCATGAAGATGTGGCAGAGGCCTTACAGTATGCGTATGAGGATGCCTATACACATGTGGATGAGACGCGGTTAAAGGAGAAGGCGAGGACGCAGGCAGAGGATGTGATAAGGACGCTGCTGACCCCGATCATAGAGGATGAGAATAATACGTATGAGATCGTGATCCAATGATCGGTCATGAGAATGATACCTATGAGATTGTGATTCAATGATTGAGATATCATGTATTTGGTTAAAGTGAGAAGATACGGTTGCGTCGATACCGATAAAAAAACAGAGGATATTATAGAAATTCGTCTGTAAATAAGATATAATGATACAGAAATGCCTGCTTGCAAGAACATTTCTGCGAGTCAGATCATGAAAGAAAATTATGAAAGAAGTTCATGATATATTGTTTCAGGAATATGTATGGCTTTTGATGAATGTAAGAAAGTCATGAAATATAAAAAATGCAAAGGAGAGTTCGGATATGAAAGCATATAAGGATATGAGCCGGGACGAGCTGCTGACATTAAAGGCGGCCCTGGAAGAAGAATATAAGGAAGAAGCGGCTAAGGGACTGAAGCTGAATATGGCGCGTGGTAAGCCGGGTGCTTCACAGCTGGCGCTTGCAATGCCGATGCTGGATGTGGTAAACAGCACGTCGGATATGAAGACATTTCTGGGGAATGATACCCGTAATTACGGCGATCTGGACGGTATCGGTGAAGCGAGAAAGCTGATGGCTGACATGATGGGCGTGGAGAAGGATAATGTTGTGGTATGCGGTAATTCCAGCCTGAATATCATGTATGATACGGTATCCCGGTCTATGAATTTCGGTGTAAATGGGTCTACGCCTTGGTGTAAGCTGGATCAGGTGAAGTTCCTGTGTCCGGTTCCGGGCTATGACAGACATTTTAAGATTACGGAGGTCTTCGGAATTGAGATGATCCCGATTCCGATGGATGATCACGGACCGGATATGGATCTGGTTGAGAACTATGTGAATAATGATCCGGCAGTCAAGGGAATCTGGTGTGTACCGAAGTATTCCAATCCAACCGGAATCTCCTATTCCGACGAGGTTGTACTGCGGTTTGCCAATCTGCACCCGGCAGCAGAGGATTTCCGGATCTATTGGGATAATGCGTACTGTATTCATCATTTGTACGAGGATCAGCAGGATGAGATCCTGAATATCCTGACCGAATGTGAGAAGGCCGGCAATCCGGATATGGTATACATATTTGCTTCTACCTCGAAGATCAGCTTCCCGGGCTCCGGTATATCTGCGATCGCGTCGTCATTAAATAACATTGACTTCGTATTGAAGCAGATGACGGTACAGACGATCGGTCATGATAAGATCAATCAGCTTCGTCATGTCCGGTTCTTTAAGGATATTGATGGATTGAAAGCACATATGAAGAAGCATGGGGAGCTGCTGCGGCCGAAGTTTGAAGCAGTCTTAAATACCTTGGATCAGGAGCTGTCCGGTCTGGAGATTGGTTCGTGGATCAAGCCACGTGGAGGTTATTTTATATCCTTTAATGCGATGCCGGGCTGTGCGAAGGCGATCGTGGCAAAGTGCAAGGATCTGGGCGTGGTACTGACCGGAGCAGGTGCTACCTATCCGTATGGTAAGGATCCGGAGGATTCGAATATCCGGATCGCTCCGTCGTTCCCGACACCGGAGGAGATGGAGATGGCTTCTAAGATCTTTGTGTTATGCGTGAAGCTTGTCAGCATTGATAAGCTGCTGGAGCAGTAGGATAGGCTGTAATAAGCGGATTTGAACAGATATCTTATTTCATCGGATTCGATGAAATGGAAATATAAGGAGGATTATACAATGGGAGATACGTTAAGATTTGCATGTGGATGTGGTAATGTGTTTGATTCTGCGACGGATGCAGTAAACTGTGCCAAATGCGGAACACCTCTTTCCAAAGAGGGAATGGGTGTGATCTATTTATACAGAATGGGAAATCCGCTGGGAATGGCAGTAGGATTCGGCGTATATGTGGATGGAAAGCCATTTGGACATCTGGCAAATACGCAGAAGATCGGATTGGTAGTTCCGTATGGCTCTCATACCATTCATTGTACACATGGCATGTCAAGAAAAGGCGTAGATGCAACATTAAATGTGACTCCGGATGCACCGGTTGCATACGCAAAGGCACACATTAAGCCGGGTGTGTTTACGAATACGATCGTAATAGAGCAGGCTCAGGCATCCGACATGCCGGCGTAATATTATCCGATATTTTATTTCCGGATCTTCAGGGATTGGAGATCTGGAAATTGTATGTACAGTCTTTTTGAAAAGTAAATTGTGACTTCTCTTTTCTGCTTGATTTACGGAGAATGAATATGGAAAAAAAAGACAGAAGAGTTTATATAATTATATATATTTTTATGCTGCTTGCAGTGGCAGGGATCGGGATTGTATCTGCTGTGCGGTTTGGGAATCCTTTTCGTGTTGACAGAGCCAAAGAGAATATGATATCTGCCGCTTCCGGTTGGACAGACCGATATGGTAATGCCGTAGATTTGGCACACTTGAACAGGCTTGAAGGAGTTCGCGCGGGACAATCATTCTCTATTTTTACAAGTATTCCGGAGAATCTGGAAGAAGGGACACAGCTATGTTTTCGAAGCAAGAATATTTTGGTATCCGCCTATTTGGACGAGGAATGTATCTATCATTCGGAGACGCCGAAGGAGGCGCTCAACTCTAACGCCTATGGCACGAACTGGCATTATATATTTCTTCCGGAGGATTCTGCCGGAGATAGTCTGGAGATACGGTTTATTCCGTCTTATGATTCGGCAAAGGCAGCAATTGACACGGTTGTTTATGGGAGAGTGGAAGAGTATTTGATTACGGTTTTTCAGGAGAAGGTCTTTGCTATAGTAACCTGTATCTTGTTCCTGTTTACCGGAATCCTGTTGTTAATCCTAGATATTCCGATTAATGTCGGTCAGGTAAAGAATCATGAATTGGCGATTCTGGGTATGTTCTCAATTATGATTGCTGTGTGGTGCCTGGTGGCTACCTATGTGGTACAGATATTTACGGGAGATGGAAGAACAGACCATATTATGTCATGCTGTTTATTGATGATGATTCCTTATGGAACGATACTGTATCTATATGAATCCTTTGGAAATCGATTAAAGATTCTTGCAAGAATACTGTTGATCATATCAGCGGTAGAATTCGCCACGAATGTGATTCTTCAGATTACGGGAATCGCAGATTTCCAACAGACATTATTTTTAACACATATTCTTCTGGTCACATCCGCACTGCTTTTTTTAGTTGTCATGATTATTCACTCTGTCAAGGATGGAAAGAATAGCTCACTGCTTTTCCGGATTCTTCGGGGAGTTGGACTGGGCAGCATTGGTATTACTTCAACCATTGATATTATCCGGTTCTATTTCGGCAGTTACTCAGATAATGGGCGATATGTCCGATTGGGCCTTCTGATCTTCATTATCTGCTATGGAGGTTCCAGCCTTGAGAAATCGATCGATACCTTCCGGATGGGTGCGAAGGCAGAGGTCATCAGTCGTCTGGCATATCAGGATGGACTGACGGAGCTTGGGAATCGTACGGCATTTGATGAGTGTCTGGAGCAGGTGGAGCTGGATCGCCAGCGAGAGCATATAGAGATCGGGATTGCAATGTTTGATGTCAACAATCTGAAGGCGATCAATGATATGATCGGTCATCAGATGGGGGATCAGTTGATCAAATCGGCGGCAGATATCCTGCGCAATTCTTATGGAAAAGAAGGCCAATGCTTCCGTGTTGGCGGAGATGAGTTTGTTGCGATCATAACCGGTACGCAGGTGATGGAACGCTGCGAGGAGTGCCGGAAGCAGTGTGAGGCTATGATCGCGGAAGCAAATAATAGTAAGGAGCTTCCGTTCTATATACGGATCGCCAGCGGATATAATGTCTATATTCCGGGACAGGTAGAGCATCAGACCTTGAAGGAGATCTACCGAATGGCGGATGCCAGAATGTATGAGAATAAGAAACGAATGAAGCGGGAGGATCCGAATGCCCCGATCGTGAAGAAGGGGGAGACGATGAGGTTAAAGAAATTCTCCGGTGAGACCTCCCGATTATTCGGACATACCGTGATATTGAAAGCAGAAGATAATCCGGCTGCAAATAAGGAGTCCCGTTCATAGTAACGGGGCTCCTTATTTATGCTCATATTATAATGTTGTTATATCACTGCTTCAAGCCTTCCACCGCAGCTGACAGCCGTTCAATGCTGTATTTCATATTATCCGTTAATGACAGATTCTTCTGCGATACCTCTAAGGCCTGCTGTGAGGTAGCTGTAACCTCTTCGCTGATCGCGGAGATGGTTTCTACGCTGGATACCAGCTCTGTATTGACGTCCAGAAGATGTGTAATGGACTGTGCTTCCTGCTTGGCACTGTCAGACACCTCGGAAACGGCATTACTGATCTGTTCAAAGTTCTCTTTGGTATTTAAGATCAGGTCATTCTGCTTTGCGCCTGCGTCAACAGCTCCGTCCACGGCATTGCTTGCGGCATGCGCTTCTGTCTGCAGCTGATTTAACAGATTCTGAATATTGCTTGCGGCGTCTGTGGTCTGCTGCGCCAGATTCGTGATCTCGGATGCAACAACGGCAAATCCACGACCGGCTTCCCCTGCGCGGGCGGCCTCGATCGAAGCATTCAAAGCAAGCAGATTGGTCTGACTGGCAATTCCCTGTATGATCTCAATAATGTTCAGTGCCTGATTGGTCTGATCCACCAGAGCGTTCATTTCTTCATTCAGCTTTGCATTGATGTGCTGCACATAAGAGGCACTGTCTGTAAGCTGATCCATGTTCTGCATACCGGTCTCAATATTGCTGTTGCTCTCGGCAAGGATCTGCTGCATCGTTTCGGATATCGAATTCACTTCCTTGATGATCTCCTGAATCTGTTCGGTCTGCTCTAACTGTGTCTGGATCGAATCAGAGGTCTGGCCGGTACCTGTAGAGATCTCCTCCATGGAATGAACTGCGATGGAAGAGGATTCTTCCACCTCGTCTACCATGGACAGTACGGTGGTAGTATCCCGGGATACGCTGTCTGCAACCTTAAGGATCTTCTCTAAGGTCTTCTCGGTCTCTTCTTCCTGCGCAACAACGGTCTCCAAACGTCCCTTGTTGATCTGCTTCTGGAGACGGGAAGATAAGTAGATAAAAATCATGAAAATGATAATGGATAATGCCTGAATCTCGTAATCCGCAATATTGTCAGCCGAATTCATATGAAGCCCGAGCAGTCGATAGCCGACACTGATGAGATTGGCTATGATGGCCCATATGGCAACCAGTCTCAGCAGAACGGTGTCTGCGCATACGACCAGATAACCGACCGGAATGAAGATATATGCATATACAAGAATGGTATCTCCGGTCAGAAGTACCATGCTGTACATTAACAGGTATCCGATTGTGCCGATGTACCTGCAGGCTGAACTTTCCGGGTTCGTATTATAATTGACCCATGCTATGACGGCCGGTACGATGATAAATGTGGCGAGAATCAGATAATATCCGATCGTTCGTTCCTTCTTGATGACCTCCAGCAGATATGCCGCAAGGATGATAGCCTGCGTAATGGTGTAGCTTCTCAACAGGTTCTTACTAATGCGTTGTGTTTCGTTTTCCATATTCTCCTCCATTAGTTGTGCATCGGTAATTACAGAATAATTACCTCTGTTATGTGATAAAAAAATATAGATTTCCCCTGCGTTATGTATTAAACTAAATACAATACGATTATTTTACATGATTTATAATGAATCTGCAATCTTTTGTCGAAAAAATAGTTGGGAAATTTATAAATAAGCGCTCAGAGAATCAGAGCGTTGAAAGAAAAGCCGGATATACATAGGAATCCCGGGATCATTATACAGAAAAGGATCATGAGGTGATCATGATCTGACCGGGCTGATATGGTATTAAGAGAGAGGTGGGATATTATGTGGAAAGAGTATTATCGGATGCACAAACGGGAGTGGATGGTCCTCCTTACGATCCTGGTCGTGATGGTGTCGGTAACGGCATTTTCCGGGAATGTGCGGATGGTTCGTTCGGCGGAGGATGTGAATCTGGCGATCGATACGACCTTGAGTGAGAATCTGGAGAGCTATGCAGGCGTCTTTTCCGTAGCGGTTACGTCTTCCGTGAATCCGATGGCAACTTTGGCTGTGCTTTCCGTGATCGGAATTGTGGAGAAGGCGGATGTCTATAACTTTGAATGGCAGTGGCTGATCAGTGCGTCTGATTTCTTGAATAAGGTTCCGTTCATACGGACGGTGCGGGAGCTGCCGATCTCGAATCCGACCGCCTGTGTGCTGCTTACGGTCATAGCGGTCGTTCTATATGTTATGCGTTCCTTTGCCGCTTCTAAGGCGGTATCGAATGCGACCTTAGATAAGATTGAAGAGGTTGGAGGCTACATCATCACAGTTGCCCTTTCCCTGCTTCCGGTCGCGACATCGCAGGTTGTGGAGGCGGCTTCCTCGGATGCTTCGGTCCGCTATGTGTCGCAGGGAACCTTCGTGACAACGTTGATCGTGGGGATTCTGGCGGCAATCTTTAATTCCATTGTCTATATGTGCGTGTACAAATGTATTGACGCCGTGGAGTTGATCGCAGCCGCCATTCCGGTCAAAGGTATGAATCTGATCGTAGAGGCTGTGAAAGCACTTCTTCATATAATCCTGGTGGTGCTGATGATCTTCAGTCCGGTGATCAGCGTGATCATCAGTGTGATCATAGCGCTTGTTGCGATCATTCTGTTCCGGAAGCTGATGCTGATCAGTACCTATTATGACTACATATATCTGAAGCCGCTGTGGAGAAGTATTTTCCATAAGCATGAAACCACACCATTTATTCATACGAAGTTCCCGAAACGGGCAAGGAAGCGGTATCCGGATATAGAGATGGCGATTCCGGTCTTCTCCTTAAACCGCTATGAAAAATGGATCCGCAAGCGCGAGCTTCTTTGGCTGCTTCCGAAGGAGGACGGTGTGTATCTTCTGCAGTTGCGGTTATTCCGAAAGCAGAAGGAGATCCCTCTGGAGAAGCTGAATATCTTAGAGCAGCCGCTGTATCTGGAGAAGACCGTGCGGTTTATCCGGATCCGGACGGAGGATAAGAAGGTAGAGCTAATCTTAAGCAAGGAGTATGACGATCGTTGGGAGCGGCTGCTGGATCAGTTACAGATTCCGGATTATCAGGTGGTTGTGGATCGGAAGAAGGCAGAGAAAGAGGCAGCGAAGCAGGAGCGCAGTGAGAAGTTCCACCAGAAGATGGATGACATCGGGCAGTCCGTGAAGGGCGCCAAGGATAAGGTGGTGGGTGTCTTCAAGAAGGAGCCGGAGCCGATCCTGGTAGAGGCGGAGGACGTGACACAGAAGCGGATCGAGCCGCCGGAGGATTCAGAGGACTAGATGGATAACGGCACCTTTGGATCATGCTTACTGTATATGGATCGTAGGCTTGGAGCAGCAAGATAAGTAAGAGATAGAAAGATTATTAGCACTCACATCAAATGAGTGCTAATTTTCTATTGACAAAGAGATTTGGCGGGAGTATGATACTTTTCAGGTGGTGATTCTGCTATTCTGCAATAGGAATTGGAATCTTAAACACGACAGGTGTGTTCTATAAGGATATAGGATATGAAAAGAATCATCGGATAAGTAATATAGACAAGGAGATGTAATTATGGCAGCAAAGAAAGGAAGTTTATCAATTAATAGTGAGAACATATTCCCGATCATCAAGAAGTGGTTATATTCCGATCACGATATCTTCTTCCGGGAATTGGTATCGAATGGATGTGATGCGATCACGAAGCTGAAGAAGCTTTCCATGATCGGTGAGTTTGAGGAGCCGGAGGATAATCAGTATAAGATTGATGTCATTGTCAGCTCGAAGGATAAGACGATCAAGTTTATCGATAACGGTATCGGTATGACAGAGGATGAAGTGAATGAATATATCTGTCAGATCGCATTTTCCGGCGCCGCTGATTTCCTGGAGAAATATAAGGATAAGGCGAATGATGACCAGATCATCGGTCATTTTGGTCTGGGCTTCTATTCCGCATTCATGGTAGCGGATAAGGTAACGATCGAGACCCTGTCTTATCAGGAGGGTGCAGAACCGGTCTACTGGGAATGTGATGACGGAACGGAGTACCAGATCGGTAAGGGCGATAAGACCACCAGAGGTACGGAGATCACGTTGTTCTTAAATGAGGACAGCTACGAATTTGCCAATGAGTATCGGGCAAAGGAGGTTCTGGACAAGTACTGTTCCTTCATGCCGATCGAGATCTATTTTACCAATGCGGATGCGCCGGCGGAAGAGATTGAGGAAGAGGACGAGGACATCGAGGAAGATGTTGTAGATATGGAAGAGGCTGAGGATGCGGATTCCGATTCTGAGAAGGAAGAGACTGCTGAAGAATCTGAGGAAGAAAGCGGGGATACCGCACCGGATGAAAGCGGCGAAGCTGAGAGCGATGAAGACACAGATTCCGACAAGGCGGAGGATCAGCCTGCCAAGCCGAAGAAGGAGAAGAAGGGCCCGAAGCCGATCAATGATGTGAATCCGCTGTGGGGCAAGCATCCGAATGATTGTACCGAGGAGGAATACAAGGAATTTTACCGGAAGGTATTCATGGATTACCGGGAGCCGCTGTTCTGGATTCATCTGAACATGGACTATCCATTTAACTTAAAGGGTATTCTGTACTTCCCGAAGATCAACTTGGAGGTAGAGAATGCAGAGGGTAAGATCAAGTTATACAACAATCAGGTCTTTGTCGCAGATAATATCAAGGAGGTCATTCCGGAATTCCTGCTTCTGTTAAAGGGTGTGATCGATTGTCCGGATCTGCCGTTAAATGTATCGCGAAGCGCGCTGCAGAATGACGGCTTTGTGAAGAAGATCTCTGATTATATCACGAAGAAGGTTGCGGATAAGTTATCCGGTATGTGCAAGACGGATAAGGAGAACTACGAGAAGTATTGGGACGATATCAGTCCATTTATCAAGTATGGCTGCCTGCGGGATGATAAGTTCAACGAGAAGATGACCGATTATATCATCTTCAAGAACTTAGAGGGCAAGTATGTGACACTTCCGGAATACTTAGAGGCCGGTAAGGAGAAGCATGAGAATCAGGTCTTCTATGTAACCGATATGCAGGAGCAGTCCCAGTATATCAATATGTTTAAGGACGAGGGTCTGGATGCGATCCAGCTGACCAGCAATATTGATACGCCATTTATTACGCATTTGGAGCAGAAGAATCAGGATGTACATTTCTTAAGAATCGATTCCGAGCTGTCCAATAACTTTGTGGACAGCAGTGAGGAAGAGGACGAGGAGACAGTGAAGGCGAATACCGAGAAGCTGACAGAGATCTTCCGGAAAGCCCTGAAGAATGATAAGTTAGAGGTGAAGGTGCAGAAGCTGAAGAATGCCAATGTATCGTCCATGATCACGGAGTCGGAGGATTCCAGAAGAATGCAGGATATGATGAAGATGTACAGCATGGGCGGCGGCTTTGATCCGACGATGTTCGGGGGTGCAAGCGGAATCACCTTGATCCTGAATTCGAATAATAATCTGGTCCAGTATGTCTTAGAGCATGAGGATGGCGAGAATACCGCGACGATCTGTGAGCAGCTGTATGATCTTGCCAGAATCGCACATAAGCCGTTGGATTCCGATGCTATGACGAAGTTCATCGCAAGAAGTAATGAGATTCTCG
>CACZRT010000215.1 GCA_902783585.1 uncultured Lachnospiraceae bacterium
AAGGACATAGTATTATAGAACTGGAGGAAGTTATTATGGCAAAGGAAATTAAGTATGGAACAGAGGCCCGTAAGGCCCTTGAGACCGGTGTGAACCAGTTGGCAGATACCGTTCGTGTAACATTAGGACCGAAAGGAAGAAATGTTGTTCTTGCAAAGTCTTATGGTTCACCGTTGATCACCAATGATGGTGTGACCATTGCAAAGGATATTGAATTAGAGGATGCATTCGAGAATATGGGTGCACAGATCGTCAAAGAGGTAGCAACCAAGACCAATGATGTTGCAGGTGATGGTACTACAACAGCAACCGTGCTTGCACAGGCTATGATCAATGCCGGTATGAAGAACTTAGCAGCCGGCGCAAACCCGATCATTTTGAGAAAGGGTATGAAGAAGGCTACCGATACTGCTGTAGAGGCGCTGAAGGATATGAGCGAGAAGATCAACGGTAAGGATCAGATTGCAAGAGTTGCTTCAATCTCTGCAGGCGACGAAGAGGTTGGACAGCTGGTGGCTGATGCAATGGAGAAGGTGTCCGCAGATGGCGTTATTACGATTGAGGAATCCAAGACCATGAATACCGAGCTGGATTTGGTAGAAGGTATGCAGTTCGACCGCGGTTATCTGTCTGCTTATATGTGCACCGATATGGAGAAAATGGTAGCAGAGCTGGATAATCCGTACATTTTGATCACAGATAAGAAAATCTCCAATATTCAGGATATCCTTCCTCTGTTAGAGCAGATCGTTCAGGGCGGTCAGAGACTTCTGATCATCGCTGAGGATGTGGAAGGCGAAGCTTTGACAACCTTGATCGTTAATAAGTTAAGAGGAACCTTCAATGTGGTTGCTGTGAAGGCACCTGGTTATGGCGATCGTCGGAAGGAGATGCTGCAGGATATCGCGATCCTGACCGGTGGTAAGGTAATCTCTGAAGAGGTTGGTCTGGATCTGAAGGATGTTATGATGGAAGACTTGGGACGTGCGAAGAGCGTTCGGGTAGATAAGGAGAACACGATCATCGTTGATGGTGCCGGTGAGAAGGCAGACATCGAGCATCGGATCGGACAGATCAAGGGTCAGTTGGAGAGCACAACCTCTGAATTTGATAAGGAGAAGCTGCAGGAGAGACTGGCTAAGTTATCCGGCGGCGTTGGTGTGATCCGTGTTGGTGCTGCCACCGAGACCGAGATGAAGGAAGCTAAGATGCGGTTAGAGGATGCACTCGCTGCTACCAGAGCAGCGGTAGAAGAAGGCATTATCTGTGGCGGCGGCGCTGCATACATTCATGCCAGCAAGAAGGTTGCAGACCTTACCAAGACCCTGTCCGGTGATGAGAAGACCGGTGCAGAGATCATCCTGAAGGCTTTGGAATCTCCGCTTTATCATATTGTATCAAATGCAGGTCTGGAAGGCTCTGTGATTATCAATAAGGTGTATGAGTCAGAAATCGGTGTCGGCTTTGATGCTTTGAAGGAAGAATATGTGAATATGATCGAAGCAGGTATCATCGATCCGTTGAAGGTAACCCGTTCTGCATTGCAGAATGCAACCTCTGTTGCATCTACACTTCTGACAACAGAATCTGTGGTTGCTGATATCAAGGAAGATACACCGGCTATGCCTCCGATGGGTGGCGGCGGAATGGGTATGATGTAAGAGTCATATTCCACTCTTGTATAGCATTATAAAATGTGGACATCTTGTCAAAAATGATTTATTGACAAGATGTCCTTTTTTATACTTGATATTTATAACATAGAGTTGTATAATATTTTTGAACATGTGACGTGATCAAATCCTATAGTCTGAATATAAGTTGGTAATAGGTTCATGTTGATGTACAGCTGTTAGGTATAAGGAAGGAGGAATTCTATGCTGAGTCCAATTGGTATGAGTAATCGGTATGTGATTCCTGTTTCAAATGTGGATCATGTCACCAGAGTGAATACGGAGAATGATGTAGAAGGCTCCTCTAAGGTTAAGCAGGTGGAATGTCAGACCTGCAAGAACCGTAAGTATGTGGATGGTTCGGATGAGGGCGATGTATCCTTTAAGGCGCCGGGGCATATTGACCCGGGACAGTCTTATGCTACGGTCATGTCTCATGAGCAGGAGCACATGACGAATGCCAGACAGAAGACAGCCGGATCGGATGCAAAGCTGATCTCTGCATCCATTTCCCTGAAGATGGCGGTATGCCCGGAGTGCGGAAGGACATATGTAGCGGGTGGAGTTACCAACACGACCATCCAGTATAATAAGAATAATCCGTACGATAAGGGTCGCAAGACCGTGGAAGGCAGCTTCTTAAAAGGACAGAAGATTGATGCGGCAGTTTAAGCAGAGGCGATCATCTATGCTGGAACTGCGGGTATGTCCTTTTACCAATAGACGATAGAGAATAAGGATTACGAAGAAAGGAAGAGTGAGATGGAGTACGAATATCTGTTTATGGACAGAAAGAGAATTGGAGGGAATATTGAAGCAATCATGCGCGATCGGAAGTGTACGAAGGTTACACTGTCGAAGGCGATGAATATATCAAGACCGACATTGGATGCATTTTTGAGAGGAGATATTAATAATTCCGGGAAGTATGATGAGTATATCAAGCGTCTTCTTACCTATATGCAATTGACAGATACGATCCTGGATAATTATAAGACGTTACCGGATATTAAGAAGATGCGCTGCAATACCGTCCAGAAGGATGAGGTCGGCAAAGGCCTGCAGGGAATGGAGATTCCGTATATCTTCAGCAAGACCTATCGTTCTGCTTTGAATGAGTGCAAGAAGATGATCCAAAAGGGCGAGGATGGCTTGGCTTTGTCTTTTTTTGTGCCGGATGCAATTAAGATTTTAGCGGAGTTAACAGAGGATTATCCGGATCTCTTCATTGGTGTTGCGGATGTCTGCAGTAAGGAAGAGGCCAGTCTTGCAGTTGACAGCGGCGCCAGATTCGTATTTACGAATTTCCCGATCCGAGAGGTTGGCTCGTTCTGTAAGGATCGTGACGTATTTTGCTGTATGGGTGCAGCAACGGTAGGAGAGGCATTTAATGCGATCGATTATGGAAGCGATGTTGTAAATCTCTATCCATATAGCGCGATCGCACCGGATATGATCAAAGCAATCCGGACATCACTCCCGAAGGTTGAATTAATTGCAACCCTGAATGAAGCGGAATCCGATGAATTGAAGGAAGACTTCTTTGCTACACTGGTTCGTGAATAGTTGTGTGGTTTGTTTAGGTTTGTTTGATATAAGATAGAAGATAGGAAGATAAGGCAATATATTTCTATTTTGGATAGAAGTGTATTGCCTTCCTTTTGAAGTATTATGAATTAGAAAAGGAGACTGACTATGAGTGCGGCAGATACCTTATTTATCAATATGTGTCAGGATATCATTGAACACGGGTACAGTACGGAGGGAGAGAAGGTACGTCCCAAATGGGAGGATGGTACGTATGCATATACGATCAAGCGCTTCGGTGTGGTGAACCGATATGATCTGTCAAAGGAATTCCCGGCGCTTACGCTGCGGAAGACGTATGTCAAGTCTGCGGTCGATGAGATGCTGTGGATCTGGCAGAGGAAGTCGAACAATATTCATGATCTTCATAGTCATATCTGGGATGAGTGGGCAGATGAGAATGGCTCCATCGGGAAGGCTTACGGCTACCAGATGGGGGTTAAGCACCAGTACAAGGAAGGTATGATGGATCAGGTGGACCGGGTGATCTATGATCTGAAGAATAATCCGTACAGCCGCCGGATCATGACGAATATGTATGTGCATCAGGATCTGTCGGAGATGAAGCTCTACCCTTGTGCATATAGCATGACGTTCAATGTGACGGATAACCGGCTGAATGCAATCCTGAATCAGAGATCCCAGGATGTGCTTGCCGCGAATAACTGGAACGTGGTACAGTATGCAGTGCTCGTTCATATGCTGGCGCAGGTCTGCGATCTGCAGGTCGGAGAGCTGGTGCATGTGATTGCGGATGCGCATATCTATGACCGGCATATCGAGATTGTGAAGGAATTGATCACACGGCCGACCTATCCGGCACCGACGTTTAAGCTTAATCCGGATATTCATGATTTCTATGAATTTACGCCGGATGATTTCACATTAGAGAACTATCAGACGGGACCGCAGGTAAAGAATATACCGATTGCGATTTAGGGAGCCGCCATCGCCGAAGGCGATTTGATATGCGGCGACCGACTTGCCGCCGAGCGAGTGTGAGGGGCGTTACATTAAAGCTGATGATAAGAAAGGAAGCTATTATGAATGCAATTGTAGCAGTGGATAATAAATGGGCCATTGGACATAAGGGCGGGTTACTGGTCCGGATACCGATGGATCAGAAGTTCTTCCGGGATACAACCATGGGAAAGGTGGTAGTCTTAGGACATAAGACGCTTCAAACCTTCCCGAATGGTCTGCCGCTTAAGGGAAGGACGAATATTGTACTTTCGAGAAATCCGGAGCTTACCATTAAGGATGCAACGGTGGTACATTCCAAGGAGGAGCTGTTAGAAGAGTTGAAACAGTACGCCTCGGAAGATATCTATATCATTGGGGGGAGCTCGATTTATGAGATGATGCTCCCGTACTGTGATCTGGTCCATGTGACGAAGATTGATTATACTTATCAGGCCGATGCTTATTTTCCAAATCTGGATGAGGATCCGAACTGGGTGATCACGGGCGAGAGCGACGAGAATACATACTTTGATCTGGAGTTTGTCTTCTATCGTTATGAGAATCAGAATCCTGTGAAGTATAAGGAATGAGGTATATAGGAATCAGATGCAGATAAACAAGGTATAAATATTTTTTGTGAAGCCAGAGAAATAGCTAGGAATTTTTCTCAAATGATGTTAGAATGTTAGATGTGTATTTTTACTTGTAATTAGCATAAAAAGAAAGTAGGTAGGACAATGTACAAGATTGTAAGCAAAGAAACATTGAATCAATCGGTAGAGCTTATGGTCATTCATGCACCATATGTTGCCAGAAAATGCGAAGCGGGACAGTTCATCATTATTCGCGTGGATGAGGATGGCGAACGGATTCCGCTTACAATTGCCGATTATGACCGTGAGGCAGAGACCGTAACGATCATATATCAGGTGGTTGGCTATTCTACACAGAAGTTAAGTGAGATGAAGGCCGGAGATAGTGTGATTGATTTTGTCGGACCGCTTGGACAGCCGGCACCGCTGCATGCATGTGATCATGTGATCGGTGTAGCAGGCGGCGTGGGTTCTGCACCATTATATCCGCAGCTGCGGAAACTGCATGATATGGGCGTGAAGGTGGACGTGATCATTGGCGGACGAAGTGCAGAATTCGTAATCTTAAGTGATCTGTTTGCCGAGTTTTGCGACCATGTCTATATCGCGACCGACGACGGAAGCTTAGGTACCAAGGGCTTTGTTACTACAGTCTTACAGGATCTGATCGATCAGGGTGAGAAGTTCGATGAAGTGATTGCAATTGGTCCGCTTATCATGATGAAGAATGTTGTCAAGCTTACGAAACCATATAATATTCCAACCTCTGTATCTTTGAACCCGATCATGATCGACGGAACTGGCATGTGCGGCGGCTGCCGTGTCAGTGTTGGCGGCAAGACGAAGTTCGCGTGCGTTGACGGACCGGACTTTGACGGATTTGAGGTTGACTTTGATGAATGCATGAAGCGTCAGGGAATGTTCAAGGAAGAGGAACATGCCTGCAAGATCGGAAGGGGTGAATAAGCATGGCAAGAAATATGAGTATGACAAAGGTTGTAATGCCGGAGCAGGAGCCGGATGTAAGAAATAAGAACTTTTCCGAGGTGGCGCTTGGCTATACGAAGGAAATGGCAATGGAAGAGGCAAATCGCTGCCTGAATTGTCCGAAGAAGCCATGTATGGACGGATGTCCGGTCAATGTTCCGATCCCGGGCTTTATTGAGAAGGTCGCTGAAGGTGATTTTGAAGCGGCTTATGAGATCATTACCAGTGAGAATGCGCTTCCTGCGATCTGCGGACGTGTCTGCCCGCAGGAGAATCAGTGTGAGGGCCGCTGTGTGCGCGGCATTAAGGGCGAACCGGTCGCAATCGGCCGTCTGGAACGGTTTGTTGCAGATTATCATATGGCAAATGCGGTATCGGAGCCGGTTGATGTTCCGAAGAATGGCAAGAAGGTGGCTGTTGTAGGCTGTGGCCCTTCCGGACTAACCTGCGCAGGTGAGCTTGCCAAGAAGGGATATGAAGTAACCATATTTGAGGCTTTACATAAGGCGGGCGGTGTTCTGAGCTATGGTATTCCGGAATTCCGTCTTCCGAAGGATCTGGTTGCAAGAGAAATCGCCAATGTTGAGAACCTGGGCGTGAAGATTGAGACCAACGTGATCGTTGGACGGTCACTGACGATCGATGATCTGATGGCAGACGGTTATCAGGCTGTCTTTGTAGGAAGCGGCGCCGGACTTCCGAGATTCTTGAATATTCCGGGCGAGAACCTGCTTGGTGTATATTCCGCCAATGAGTTCCTGACCAGAGTGAATCTGATGAAGGCATATAAATTCCCGGAGACACCGACCCCGGTCAAGGTCGGCAAGAACGTGGCAGTCGTAGGTGCCGGTAATGTGGCAATGGATGCAGCAAGAACCGCTAAGCGGTTGGGTGCTGAGAATGTATATATTGTATATCGCCGCGGCGAGGATGAGGTTCCTGCGCGGAAGGAAGAGGTTCATCATGCCAAGGAAGAGGGTATTATCTTTAAGCTCCTTAATAATCCGTGTGAGATTCACGGGGAAGATGGCTGGGTAACCGGTATCGAGGTTGTGAAGCAGGAGCTTGGCGAGCCGGATGAATCCGGAAGACGTTCACCGGTACCGGTGGAAGGCTCGAATTATGTAATCCCGGTAGAGACCGTTGTTATCGCGATCGGTCAGAGCCCGAATCCGTTGATCCGTCAGACGACGCCGGGGCTTGATACCCAGAAATGGGGCGGAATCATTGTGGACGAGGATACGATGAAGACCAGCAAGGATGGTGTCTATGCCGGCGGTGATACGGTAACCGGTGCTGCAACCGTTATTCTTGCCATGGGTGCGGGCAAGAAGGCTGCGAAGGCAATTGATGAAGCATTATCTGCGGAGGCTTAAAGCATGGTCACTAAGGATTTTTATGAAGAGAAGGGCGTTGTGGCCAAGCCGAATAAGAAGGGCGCCGTAGCCATGTGGATTATGCTGGCGGTAGCGATCATAGCTTTCCTTGCTGCGATCCTGCTGCAGAATTTTATTCCGCTTGTGATCACTCTGGCTACCGGTTCGGTCTTTATCTCCATGTTTCGGGAGCATTATGTGGAATATGACTATTGCTTCTTTAACGAGGAGATCGATGTCACGAAGATCATGAACCGGAGACGCAGGAAGACAGCCATTTCCTTTAATGTAACGAATATCCGGTTTATTGCGCCGCAGGGTTCAATACGGTTATCGAATCATTTGGAGCAGTTTCCGGGAATCCGTGTGACGGATTATACATCGTTAGAGCCGACCGATCCGGTCTACGGCTTTGTGTTGGATCTTCGGGGGATCAATACCATCATATATCTGGAACCGACGGAGAATATGATGAATCATATGCGCAATATCGTCCCAGACAAGATTGTCAAGGAGTAAATGAAAGGCTGACAAATCATGAAGAATATATGAATTTCATTTTTACCATTGACATTGTAATTGGGTTTTGATAACATCTAATGAAAATATTCTGTCAGTACATGTTCATCCTGCATAGGTCTGAACTGTTCTGGCAGTAATATTTAAGGGAGATAAGTACAGCAGTAGATGTAAGTAATAAGCGTAACTGACAAATGGAAAAGGATTAGGAGAGAAGAAAATGAGCAAGATTATTGGCGAAGGAATTACATTTGACGACGTATTATTAGTACCGCAATATTCGGAGGTTATTCCGAATGATATTGTTCTTACAACGAGACTGACGAACAAAATTCAGCTGCAGATCCCGCTTATGAGTTCCGGTATGGATACTGTTACGGAGAACCGCATGGCGATCGCTATGGCGAGACAGGGTGGTATCGGTATCATTCATAAGAACATGACGATTGAAGAGCAGGCAGAAGAGGTAGATAAGGTAAAGCGTTCGGAAAACGGCGTTATCACGGATCCATTTTCCTTATCGCCGGAGCATACCTTGGATGATGCGGATAAATTGATGGCGAAGTTCCGGATCTCCGGTGTGCCGATCACAGAAAATGGTAAGCTGGTCGGTATTCTGACAAACCGTGACTTAAAGTTCGAGACAGATTACACGAAGAAGATCAAGGAATCCATGACCAGTGAGAATCTGGTGACGGCAAGAGAAGGGATAACCTTAGAGGAAGCGAAGAAGATGCTGGGAGCCGCCCGCAAGGAGAAGCTTCCGATCGTAGATGAGAATTATAATTTAAAGGGACTTATCACAATTAAAGATATCGAGAAGCAGATCAAGTATCCGAATTCCGCCAAGGATTCCCAGGGACGTCTGCTTTGTGGAGCCGGCGTCGGGGTAACACCGGATATTCTGGACCGCGTAAGCGAGCTGGTGAAGGCAAAGGTGGATGTTATTGTTATTGATTCTGCCCACGGACAGTCCAAGAATGTACTTAAGACTCTGGAGATCGTGAAGAATGCCTATCCGGATCTGCAGGTAATTGTCGGTAATGTTGCTACCGCTAAGGGTACGGAGGATCTGATCAAGGCCGGTGCAGATTGTATTAAGGTTGGTATCGGACCTGGTTCGATCTGTACGACACGTATTGTTGCCGGAATCGGTGTTCCACAGATGACAGCGATCATGGATGCATATTCCGTAGCAAGCAAATACAATATTCCGATCATTGCAGACGGTGGTATTAAGTATTCCGGAGATATTACCAAGGCTCTGGCTGCCGGTGCAGATGTTGTCATGATGGGTAGTCTGCTTGCGGGTACGGATGAGGCACCGGGCGAATTTGAATTATATCAGGGAAGAAAATATAAGGTATACCGCGGCATGGGCTCGATCGCTGCTATGGAGAACGGAAGTAAGGATCGTTATTTCCAGAGCAATGCGAAGAAGCTGGTTCCGGAAGGCGTGGAAGGACGGGTTGCTTATAAGGGAACTGTGGAAGATACTGTATTCCAGCTGCTTGGAGGCTTGCGCTCCGGTATGGGATATTGTGGTTCGAAGGATCTTGCAGAGCTGCATGAGAAGGCACAGTTCGTGAAGATTACGGCAGCATCCCTGAAGGAGAGTCATCCGCATGATATCCAGATCACGAAGGAAGCTCCGAACTATAGTGTAGAGTAATCGAGCAGGGGATAGTATTCCTTGCCCGCCGCGATATAATCGAGTAGGGGATATTATCCCCTACTCGCTGTCGCGCCCCTCGGCAAATATCCATGCAAGCATGTTTGCTTGCCTCGGGGAACGCGCAAAAAAAACTACCCGGAATGAAGGGTAGTTTTTTTATGAAATCAAAAGTTAAAAGTTGTGAGGGGTGCTATGGCTGTAACGGTGTCATCTTAAGTCCCTTATACATCTTGGTATAGAGACTCTTTTCATCCTGATACAGCATAAGACCACGCGGACCATCCTTAACAATATATGCATATTTATTCTTCTGGACATTCATATATAAAACCTCATCAACGTTCAACTCCTTAGCTTTTGCCTTGGCGGTATAAGCGTTCAATGGCTCTAATTTGAATTTCTTTACTGCTTCTGCAACGGTCATAGCGGTTACCTCCCCTTAAGTATTATTCTTTGCACATGAGCAAAATAGTAGAAAACCTATTGCCAGTCATTTGATAATAGTATATTGTATATTATAAACAAAGTCAATTAGAAAAAGTTCCTAAAATCAGTTATTTTTTAATTGGAAAACGGGCTTTTAATTCGTTATATTCCATAAAGGAGATAAAATTTTGAAAAATAATGTGAATTATCAACAAATATTAGACAAAAAATTAGTGGAAATCACCGAGAGCGGACGGGTTCCTTCCTTGCTGCTGCATGCCTGTTGTGCGCCGTGCAGCAGCTATTGTCTGGAATACCTCACGAATTATTTTCACATCACCATATTTTATTATAATCCCAATATAACATTCAAGGATGAATTTGACAAGCGGGTGAATGAGCTTTCAAGACTGCTTACGGAGATGCCTTGTAAGTATCCGGTGGAACTGATCGTGGGAGAGTATCATCCGGAGGAATTCATAGCTGCCGTCAAAGGTATGGAGGCGCTTCCAGAGGGTGGAGAACGATGTTACAGATGTTATGAACTGCGGCTTCGGGAGACAGCCAAGCTCTGCAGGGAACGGGGATTTGATTATTTTACGACCACGCTGTCCATCAGTCCTCATAAGCGGGCGGATTGGCTGAATGAGATTGGCGGACGACTGGCGGATGAATATGATCTTAACTATCTGTATTCGGATTTCAAGAAACGAAATGGCTATAAGAGGTCCATTGAGTTATCGCAGGAGTATCATCTGTACCGGCAGGATTATTGCGGCTGTGTCTATTCCAGACGGGATAATCATAATCATGCACAAAAAATTGAAAATGACATTGGATTGTGTCGGTCGGTGTGATATAATCTATATATCATTTCATTTCATTTTTCCTGCACGACTTGAAAAGATACCAGAAATGTCTGCTCGGTCGCAGCCGTGAAGGAAGAATAGGATATAGGGAGGTTATGATATGTCAGACATTATTATGACGACCGGTTCCGGTGTGGAAGGATTCGAGGTCGAAGAGTACAAGGGGTTGGTAAGTGGCCAGACAGCGATCAGTGCCAAGTTCGTTCAGGAATTCGCCGGGAATACGGAGATGGATGCAAAGGAAAGTAAGGCATTCACCAAGAAATTCTCACAGGTTCATGAAATCGCGCTGAAGATGCTGGAGGAGCAGGCTAAGAAGAGAGAGGCCAACGCAGTGATCGGTATTACGCTTCGATATAATGAGTTGACAAGCGGTATTACCAACAACAATACGATCGGTATCATTGCAACCGGAACGGCGGTTGTGATCAGGGAGAAGGCGGAGAGAAAGCGGGAGGATATCCGCCAGGATCTGTACGTAACCAATTATTATACGAAGATGCTCCTGCGTCCGGTACAGGTACGGCTGAAGTCGGAGAAGCATGTCAGCAGTATATCACCGATCTTCATGAATTATAAGAATGAAGAGATTCTTGCGATTCGTGCGGATGTTGAGCTTACTACCTATTATGATGAGAAGATCGTTCTTCGGGATATGGATTTTACCTTTAAGAAGAATAATATCAGTCAGTTAGAGGCAGACTGGGTAGACTGTGACATCAAGGAGCGGGAAGTGAAACTGATCAAGGATGCCAAGGTGATCGTTCGCAAATATGTTACCTCTCGTAAGGTGGTCACCTGCGAGGAACTGCCGATCAGTACGGAGCTGAATTACCGTCGGTTGGAGAGCCTGAAGAAGAAACGTGGTATCGATGCGGTTGTGAAGTACAGCTCAAATGGTATGATCTGGACCTGTGTATGCGGCTGTATCAATAAGGTCAGCGATGCGGAATGTAGTGTCTGCAGCCGTAAAGAGGCAGAGATCAAGAACGATCTGAACTTCAATTATGACGAGATGTTAGAGCGGCTTGCAACGATGAGTAATGTGACGGAAATGAAGAACCTTGTTATCAAGGACTACATCAAGAAGATTGATCCGGATTCCCGTATGGAGCTGCTTCAGACCTTGGAGTCAGCACTGCAGTATGAGAAGACACGCGGCGATATGAAAGAGGTCGTTATCGAGAAGATCCAGAATATCTTCGAGAACTAACAGGTTAATTTATATTCAACCAATGATCGAGTAGGGATTCCCCTACTCGATTGTTGTCAAAACAGGAATGCTATGGGGGTATATATGGAACAATTACTTATGGCGCTCGATCAGGGGACAACCAGCTCGCGCTGTATCTTATTTAACAAACAGGGTGAGATCGTAAGTGTTGCCCAGAAAGAATTCACACAGTATTATCCGCAGGCCGGCTGGGTTGAGCATGATCCGATGGAGATCTGGTCTACCCAGATGGGAGTTGCAAGAGAAGCGATGGAGCAGATCGGCGCGGGTTATGAAGATATTGCAGCATTAGGAATTACGAATCAGAGAGAAACGACGATTCTATGGGATAAGAATACCGGTGATCCGATCTATCCGGCAATCGTGTGGCAGTGCCGCAGAACGGCAGATGTATGTGAAAAATTGGAGATACAAGGGTATCGGGATATGATCTTCCGTAAGACAGGATTGAAGATTGACGCTTACTTTTCGGCGACAAAGATCCAATGGATCTTAAATCATGTGGATGGAGCCAGAGCAAAGGCGAAGAATAGAGATATTCTGTTCGGTACGGTGGATACCTGGCTGATTTGGAAGCTGACGAAGGGGGCTGTGCATGCCACTGATTATACGAATGCGGCAAGAACTATGCTGTATAATATTGAAGAACGCTGCTGGGATGAAGAGATCCTGGAGCTGTTAGATATTCCGAAGGAGATATTGCCGGACGTCCATGACTCCTCTTATATCTATGGAGATACGGATGCGTCTATCTTCGGTGGACCGATCCCGATCGCCGGAGTTGCAGGAGATCAGCAGGCTTCCTTATTCGGACAGACCTGTTTTGCAAGAGGAGATGTGAAGAATACGTATGGAACCGGTGGATTTCTTCTGATGAATGTCGGCGATAGACCGGTATATTCGGATCAGGGATTGCTGACCACGATCGCATGGGGAATTGACGGTAAGCTGACCTATGCGCTGGAGGGCTCTGTATTTGTTGCGGGAGCAGCGGTCCAGTGGCTGCGGGATGAAATGGGACTCATCCGGACGGCAGCGGAATCCGAGGAGATCGCCATGTCGGTTCCGGATACGAATGGAGTATATATGGTTCCTGCCTTTGTGGGTCTTGGAGCGCCATATTGGGACCCGTATGCAAGAGGGATTATTACGGGGCTTACCAGAGGCGCGAACCGGAATCATATTGTGCGGGCCGTGCTGGAGGCGCTGGCTTTCCAGACATACGATGTGGTGGATCTGATGGAACGGGAGGCAGGACTGGATCTTCTGCCGTCTCTTCGGGTGGATGGCGGCGCCAGTGCGAATCAGTTTCTGATGCAGTTTCAGGCGGATGTCCTGCAGACGAAGATCCTGCGCCCGAAATGTATTGAAACGACGGCATTAGGCGCGGCATATCTTGCAGGGCTTTCTGTGGGATATTATCAAAGCCGGAAAGAGATTGCCGGAAACTGGAAGATCGAGCATATATTTGAACCTTCCATATCGGCAAGGAGCAGAGACGAGAAGATCGAGGGCTGGCGTCACGCAGTTGCTCAGGCAATGAAGGAATAGTATGGATCATTCTGCATGTATGGATCGAGGCGGTATAGCAGACCGATATGTGCAGATCATGCAGGAGAATCAGGTATGAATCAAGCATACATACAAGCTTTAATTGGACGGGGATATTATCCTGATATGGCAGACCGTCAGAATGTATTGATGCGCAAACAGGGAGCGGACTGCTATATCGTGATGATGGGGAATTATATTGTTTCCGTTGAGGATATTTTAAGACGAAGAGCAGAGCTTGATCGTCTGTATTATGAGCAGGGATATCAGCATGTCTATCATCTGCTGGTATTATTTCACAGAGACGCTCTGTTTCTGGAGGAGCAGCTGGATGCGGTGAATCGGATCCCGAATACTTGGCTGTATGCAGAGGATCAGCACAGAGTCTTTGCTTATGAGAATCAACCGATGGATTTTGATGGTCTTAGTGGTCTATTAGAGTCTGTACGACCGAGCTCGTCCGGTGATGGAAGTTCAAGGAGCGGACAGTATCAGCGCAGAAAGAGCGGATATCTTAGCAGGGAACATTTTCCGTATGTCACCGTTACGATCGCGGCAATCAATGTGCTTGTATTCCTGATGTCTTATGTCTTTGGGGGACATGATGCAAGCGTGGAACAGGGCGCTCTGTGGGGGTATCCTATGCAGGAATATGGGCAATGGTACCGGATCCTGACCTCTATGTTCCTTCATCTTGATTTTACACACATTTTTAATAATATGGTGGGACTGCTGATTCTCGGAGAGGTGATCGAGACCGCGATCGGGCATTGGAAATACCTGGGACTATATATGGGCTCCGGAATCCTTAGCAATCTGGTCTGCCTATGGTCCGGATATTATTATAACAGATTGTCTGTAGGAGCCTCCGGCGCGATCTATGGGCTGACCGGCGCGATTCTTGCTCTGCGGATCTTCTTTCGGGAAAAGGTGCCCGGGTTGTCGCTTGGGTGGATGATCTGGATGGTCGTATTTTCTGTCTATGAGAGCTTTACAACGGAGGGTGTGAATAATATCGGACATATCAGTGGACTGATCGCAGGATTTCTGCTCGTTTTTCTCGCGTATGTCTATAGAAAATTATACAAATTGAACAAGAATAATTAAGGTAAAAATATCAAATCTTCTTGTTGTCAAAGAAATTTCATTGTGATACACTAGAAATAGTGATTATAGTGGGGTGTTGGTATTGGGTATCAGTTATGCAGTTGTCACAAAAGTAAAAGAGCTGACAGAAGAGAAACGATACGGTGAAGCTTTTGATCTGCTGCAGGGAGAGGATATTTTTCAATCCTATAATCCACAGTTCTTAAGAAGCTGCGGTAAGGTGTATCTGGAGACAGATCATTTTCCGGAGAGCCGGGAGGCTCTGATCAAAGCTCATATCATGGCTCCGGAGGCGATCCGGATCATATACGATCTGGTGCATTTGTATATTAAGATGGGTTATTACACCCGGGCGAAGTCGTATTATGAATTATATGAGCATTATACGAGTGAGCAGGATGTCGGAAGGTCCTATCTGCAGTATATGATGAAAAAGGCGCAGCGGGTCGAAGCAAAAGAACTTCTCCCAATATTAGAGCATGCTGTGGAGGAAGAGTACTCTGATGAGTGGGGATTTGAACTGGCGCTTCTGTATGCTTCCTTAGGGAATCAGCAGAAATGTAAGGAAGAATGCATTCATATCATGGCTGCTTCCAAGCAATCTCCCTACTGTGCATTGGCAGAGGCGTTAAAAAAAGGGGAATATGACATTACGAATTCGAATTTCAGTTTCCCTTTGATCGAAGTGGAGGAAGAGCGGATATTTGATCCGGCTGCTTCGGAGTCTGATCCGGAAATGGATTTGGATTCGAAGAAGAGGATGGAAGTCATTCGTCTTGAGGACGAGCAGTGGAAAAAGGACGATCTGTTGATTCATCCGCCGGAAGCCGTGATCCTGCAGATGGAGGATGACGATGATCCGGAAAAGGAAACGGGTGCGAACGGATCTGGCAAGAATTCCGCTAAGAATAAGAAGGGATTCCATTTTGCATTCCGGCATCATAAGAATAAGGATCCGGAAGGTGTATCCGAAGAGGCTGTTTCGAGTGATCCTGTGCAGGTGACGGATTCACTTCAGGGTGACAGCAGTACGACGGCAGACGGTACAGAAGGATCAGTTGCGAATAAAGAAGCTGTTACAAATAAAGAAGCAGTTTCAGATAAAGAAGCTGTTACAAATAAAGAAGTTCTTTCAAATAAAGAAGCTGTTACAAATAAAGAAG
>CACZRT010000216.1 GCA_902783585.1 uncultured Lachnospiraceae bacterium
AGTCGCGACGAAGCGGTAGGTTTTTATGAGGCGCTTGGCTACACTGCGGATTATAACCGTAAGGATGAGGGTGGAATCTTTACCTGTATCTATACGGAAAAGCTATTAGAGAATTAAGAACTTAAGAATGAAAGAACTAAGAATTATAAAATGGAGGATGAATCATGGGGAAGATCTATCACGGAATATTGGAGTTAATTGGACATACACCACTTGTAGAGCTGGATCGTTATGAGCAGGCAGAAGGAGTAGAGGCGCATTTGCTTGCAAAGCTGGAGGCGTACAATCCTGCAGGATCGGTCAAGGATCGTCCGGCGTTAAATATGATAGAGGCTGCAGAAGCGGAAGGAAGATTGAGACCGGGCGGAACGATCATCGAAGGAACCTCCGGTAATACGGGAATCGGTCTTGCAGCAATCGGAGCAGCGAAGGGGTATCAGGTGAAGATCTGTATGCCGGATAATGTGTCTGTGGAGCGGCGCACGATCATGAAATCCTATGGTGCAGAGGTGTATCTGACACCGGGAGAGTTAAGCATGGCAGGCGCCGGTGCTAAGGCTGCAGAGCTCCTGGAACAGACGGAGAATGCGGTTGTGATCGGTCAGGGTGCTAATCCGAACAATCCGGGCGCGCATTATAAGACGACCGGACCGGAGATCTGGGAGGATACAGACGGGAAGATCGATATTCTGGTTGCGGCATCGGGAACCGGCGGAACGATCAGCGGCGCCGGTAAGTTTCTTCGCGAGAAGAAGCCGGATATTGAAATCGTGGCTGTGGAGCCGCTTGGAAGTCCGGTGTTAAATGGCGGCGAGCATGGTCCGCATAAGATTCAGGGAATCGGCGGCGGAGCAACACCACCGGTAACGGATGCATCTCTCTTCAACGAAGTGATCGATGTCAGTGACGAGGACGCGTATCTCTATGCAAATAAGCTGCCGAGAATTGAGGGGTTGTCCATTGGAATCTCTTCCGGAGCGGCGCTGTATGCGGCAACTGTTGTTGCTAAGCGTCCGGAAAACAAGGGGAAGAACATAGTCGTGATCTTCCCGGACAGCGGAGATCATTATTTGTCAAGTGATCTGTATGATTAGAATGATACTATCAATCAATTGTGCATATTGTATATATGTATCTATGGACACGCTTTCGCTTGGCTTTGAACGCAACAGTACATAACGCACCAAAAAACGGTGCGTAAGTACTGGCGTTCAAAGAACAGTCCATAGATACATATATATCAATGATGCACATTATGAATATAAAAATAGAAGAATGAAAGCTAGATAATATATAAAAATTATATTAGGAGGGTTGTGGAATGGCAGATATAGGAGCAAGCTGCGGGATCGTATTCGCAGAAGATGGAACGGTTAAGAAGAAGCCTTTGTGGAGTGATGAACAGGCAGAGGCAGATGCGAAGGAACGTGGCGTGGAGCCGCGTCCGAAGGAGATCAAATCCGAGATTGATGAACGCGGAGCATTTATCCGTCAGCCCAATCATTTTCGCACTCCATTTGGTGATGGAGAAGGGGAACTTACGGCAGAGGCAGGTAGGTATAAGCTTCTGTGGGCAAAGGGCTGCCATTGGTCAAATCGGGCGGCTATCGTGCGGGAGCTGTTAGGACTTCAGGATGCCATCAGCGTGAATATTGTTGCACATTCCGGAGAAACCAATAAGTACGGCTGGGGCTTTCGGAATGATCCGAATCATGAGGACCCGGAGCTGGGTGTCAAGTTCTTAAGCGAGTTATATAAGAATGCAGACCCGGATTATCATGGACGCTGTACAGTTCCATCCTTCGTAGATAAGACGACGAAGAAGGTCGTGAATAATGATTATCACAGACTGACCAATTATCTGGAGGTTGCGTTCCGGCCATGGCAGGCAGAGGACGCGCCGGATCTATACCCGGAGGAGCTGCGCAAGGAAATTGATGATTTTAATGACTGGCTGTTTCCGAATATCAACAACGCCCATTACCGTATGGCTTTCTGTCAGTCCTTAATAGCCTATAAGGAGGCATATGATGATTTCTATAATGCCATGAATCAGCTGGAGGAGCGGCTGTCCAAGCAGAGATTCCTATTTGGGGATTATGTGACAGACAGCGATATCCGATTCTATGTTACTCTGGTTCGCTGGGATACCCATTACTACCGGAATCTCGGACCTCTTACCAAGCGGGTGAAGGATTTTGAGAATATTTGGGGATATATCCGGGATCTCTATGTGATTCCTGCATTTAAGAACAATACGTATTTCCGTGATTTCTCCAGAGAAAGCAATCAGGGACAGCTCTTTGCATCCTTTAATGCGCGCTTTGTCGATCAGATTGATTTTGAAAGTATCTTCTCAGAACCAACGGATCGCGCACGCTTAAGCAAGACGCCGGAGGAGAAGTTCCGGAGACATACGAAAGAATAGAAAACAAACAGAATGGGAAGGTCCTATATCGGATCTTCCCATTTTTATGCGCATTACCAGAGGTAAGCAGATGTGCTTATAACCAATCTACATGACCATCTTCAATATCATAGATGGCGCCGATAATATCGGTCTCGTCCATGTTGATCTCTTCATTTCCGGTCAAAGCCTTAACAATCTTGTCAACGCCGTTCTTGACATTCAGGCCACATGCCTTGTAATCGTCCTTCTCGTCGCCGATAGCCGCCTTGATCTCATCTGTGAGATACTTTACATAGCCATGTCCGCCGCCGGCAGTTGCAGCTCCGACAGCGCCGCAGTTCGTATGACCGAGTACAAGGATAACCTTGCTTCCTAAGTGTCCGGCTGCATATTCAATACTGCCAAGCTGGGTTTCCGTAATGACATTACCTGCAACACGGATTGTGAAGATCTCACCGATTCCTGCATTAAAGATGCTCTCCGGAATGACACGGGAATCGGAACAGGTAATGACGATCGCGTACGGGTGCTGACCATTCACCTTCGTATCCTTGCGGATCTCCGGAGATACGTCGCCGTCATTGGACTTAGCGTTCAAATACTTGGCATTGCCTGCCTTCAGCTTGTCGATAATCTCTTGATTCTTAATCATGTTGTATATAACCCTCCCTTATGTATGATAGGTATAGTTTACCAAAAAAAAAGTCGGTAGACAACCATTGGAAAACAAAAAGGATGTTATTTGCGGGATTGCCGGTTTTGATGTAGAGTGGATATACCATAACGACATATTATACTTGAACTGTGATCGGATAGATATTATGCTTAACGCATAGTGTTGGAAAGGAGATAATGAATTGAGCAAACGAATGATTCGGGATAAGGAATATCATAGAACTATCGTGAGGGAGATCGTAGCAGGACTTAGCTTTGAGGATAAGCTGACGGCACTTACGGGTGCTTCGAGCGAGCTTCCATCCATTGGACTGCCATGTTTTCATGTAGGTGGTGAAGCGGCGCACGGCGTGCAGGCAAGACATGATCAGAACTTTGATCTGGGCGAGCCGGTCTGTACCACCGTCTTCTCGAATCCGATTGGAATGGCGGCGTCCTGGGATAAGGAACTGATGTATGAGATTGGCGAAGTGACAGGGATTGAGGCACGCAGTCTGTTCAATGAGGGACTCAATGGCTCTCTTTGTATGTGGGCGCCAACCGTGGATATGGAGCGGGATCCGAGATGGGGACGGAATGAGGAAGCGTATGGCGAAGATCCGCATTTGACCTCACGTATGGCAGGAGAATATATCCGCGGGATGGCAGGCGAGGATGAACGATATGTACGGTGTGGAGCCACCCTGAAGCATTTCTACGGGAATAATGTGGAAGAGGATCGAAGCAGCGCGGACAGTAATATCTCTGAGAAATTGAAGGAGGAATACTATCTGCGGGTATATCGGGAGATTATTGAGTATGCGGATCCTCTGGCAGTCATGTCTTCTTATAATCTGGTAAATGGAGTACCGTCAACCTTCAATCCGGAGATTAAAGATAAATTAAAGAAATGGGGACTGACACATGTGACCTGTGATGCGGGGGCATTGACATTTTCCATTAGCAGACAACACGCAGCGAAGGATGAAGCGGAAGCAATCGCGAAGGCATTTCTGGCCGGCGTGGATTGCTTTCCGGACGACCGGGAAATGATCAATCGTGCAGTCAAAGAGGCGATTGATCGGAAGCTGATCACGGAAGAAGTACTGAATGAGGCGTTGATCAATCGATTGACCGCATATTCTATGCTGGGCCTTATGACAGATGCGTCTCCGTTCGGAATGGATAACTATAATCGGTCCAAGGTCGATACAGCGCAGTCAAGGGCGCTTGCTAGACGCGCCGCGGCGGAATCGGTGGTGTTACTTAAATACAGAGAAACGAATCGGGAAGATACACGGGATCCGATTCTGCTGCTCGGTCCGTTTGCAGATCGATGCCCGATTGACTGGTACAGTGGTGTAACCAGCCATCAAGTGACAGTGAAGGAAGGACTGGAAAACGCACAGTCAGAGGCATTGTATCCGTATGTCAGAATCCGGTTAAAACCCCGTTGTTCCCAGACACTTAATGATATCAAGGATTGTAATTATGCAGGAATCCGGGATAACAGACTTGCTCCGGTTTCCAGAGAGGATGCCGAAATCTTCCGGATCATGTTATGGGATGAATCTCATATTACGATCCGTTCTATGTCTACCGGAAAGCTGCTTACTACAAGGCGTCCGGAGCAGAAGGTCATGAATTCGGAGGAGCTTGCGGATTCCTTTATCCTGTATGCATCCGCAGATGAAGCATTCAGCTGGTTTGTGCATGAAGCCTTTGAATTATACGATGTGAATGGTAATACCATGGAATTCCAGACAGATGAGGCGCTTCATTTCTGGGAAAATGATGGAATCGAAGGCTTCCGCAATATGGACGGAAGTCTGGCTGTCGCATTTGAGACTGTAAAGACCCCGGAGGAGCTATTACGTGAGGCAGAGTGTTCTTTGACAGATAGAAAGAAACAGGTGATCGCCTGCTTTGGGCTTCACCCGATGGTGAACTGTAAGGAGGAGCGGGATCGGAAGAGCATTGAATTACCACCATTTCAAAGGGCACTTCTTCGGATGATACGGAAGGAGTTTTCGGATATTACTCTGCTGCTGCTTGCTAATGCGCCGATCGCGGTTGTGGAAGAGAATGCTGCCAAGGAGATCACGACTATTCTGTGGTCTGCCTTCGGAAGTGAAGAATTAGGTAATGCAATGGCGGATATCCTGACCGGCAAGGTTGGTCCTGCAGGACGGCTTCCGCAGACCTGGTATGCAGGAGATGGTCAGCTTGGAGATAAGAATGATTACGATATTGAAGCCAATCATATGACCTATCTCTATATGGAAGAAGAACCGTTATACCGCTTTGGATATGGTCTCACTGTGTCGAAGACGGAGCAGATATTAGAACGGGTGGAAGAAGATATTGTAGATGGTTCTGTTCGGATTTATGTTCAGATCACGAATCAGGGATCTGTGTGTACGGATGATGTCATTCAGATCTACAGGGAACCGAATTGTACGGATAGCAGTGATAGTAACTCGTATCATCTATATGGAGAAACCATGCCGAGAGGAAGCTATCTAGCAGCATTTACCAGAGTGAAGGAGCTGAAAATGGGAGAAACACGCCGAATCTGCTTGACGGTATCGTAGTATTTGTAACTGAGAAAAGAAACGGAACGGAAACTCAAGAGAATATATAATTGACAAGTAACAACAATGTCGTTACAATTAAATTGATTGGAGGTGGTTTGATGGAAAAAACAGCCACACTTAATTTAAGAGTAAATCCTACCTTAAAGCAGGATGCAGAATCCATATTGGGACGTTTAGGAATCCCTATGTCAACTGCAGTGGATATGTTTTTAAACCAGATTGTATTAGTTGGTGGAATCCCATTTTCAGTAACGTTGCCAGGTGCGCCAGAGAGCATCGATACATCTAGGATGTCAGAAGAACAGATTCATATGAAGATACAAAAAGGTTATGATTCATATAAAGCAGGACATACGCAGAGTGCAGCAGACGCTTTTACAAAATTCAGGGAGAATCATAGTTAATGGAGAAATATACAGTAAATATAACTGATGAGGCTCTTGCGGATATGGAAGCATTGTATGAGCATATTGCGATAAAATTGCAGGCACCAGGAAATGCTATGGGACAGTATAATCGCATTGCAGATGCTATTTTGACTCTGGAGTGTTTTCCTGCCAGGTATGGCTTGTTTGAATGCGAACCGGAACATTCATTGGGAATTCATCGGATGGTAGTAGATAACTATCTTGTCTGTTATGTAATTGATCCGGGCGTAGTGACGGTTACAGATGTTCTATATGGGGCATTAGATGTTCATAAGAGACTGCAGGAGAGACATCTTTGATAATAATTTGTTTAGATGAATTGTTCAACAGAATCCATAATTAGTGATATGATAATTATGGATTCCGTGAATCGAATATAGATGTTGCCACCGGGTAACAGAATGCAAGAGGCATTCGTGGATTGTATCGTTAGGTCTTAGAAGATACAATTGCGGATGCTTTTTCTTCTTTTGATGTGAGGAATGACATTTATTGATTCTTACATATTTTTTGTTCTGTTAGATGTAGGATTGGTTTTCGAAGATATAATATGAGCACTTAGCGAACGAAGTGAGGTTAGTGCGAACAATACAGGGAATCTTAGTGAACTCGAGCAAAGCAAAGAGTGAGCTTAGATTCATGGTATAATATGAACACTTAGTGAGCAAAGTGAACTTAGATTTATAATATAATCAGGAAAAGGAGCAGATAGATATGAATATTATAGATTCCATAAAACGAATGAAATGGTATGAGGTCATGTTATGGGGGATTTCGGTTCTTGCGATCCTGATTTCCTTCTTTCTGTTCAAGAATCATCAATATACAACTTTGATTGCTTCTCTGATCGGAGTGACGGCATTGATCTTTGTGGCAAAGGGAGATGTGCTGGGACAGGTGCTGACCGTTGTCTTTGCTTTTGCTTATGCGGTTGTGTCTTATCGGTTTCGTTACTGGGGAGAAATGATCACATATCTTGGCATGACGGCACCGATCGCGGTTATGGCGGTCATTACCTGGATTAAGAATCCATATAAGCGGGGAGAGGTGAAGGTTCGGCACACAACACCGAAGCTGTGGACCGGACTTATCGCGGCTGCTCTGATTGTTACAATCATTTTTTATTTCATTCTCAGATACTTTGATACGCCGAATCTGATAGTATCAACCATCTCAATTACGACAAGCTTTCTGGCGGCTTCTCTTACCATGCTCCGAAGTCCTTATTATGCATTGTTCTATGCAGCGAATGATGTGGTATTGATCGTGTTATGGATGATGGCGTCGGCGGCAGATACAAGCTATCTTCCAATGGTGATCTGCTTTATCTGTTTTCTGCTAAATGACCTATACGGCTATGTGAATTGGCAGAGGATGAAACGCCGGCAGGAGGCGAATTGCTAAAGCTGTTTTCATTACTATCAAGGATGCAGGTGGATTGAAATCTATGGGTAGAGGATAAAACGAACACTGGGGAAGAATTGAAATCAGATGATGGAAGTTGATAAGAAAGCCGGAAAAAGACAGTAGAAAAGAAGGTCCAAAATGCAAAAAAAGAAAAAACATGTTGTATTATAAAATCCTTATGCTATAATCTTCCCTAACATAATGGCATTGCAGATTGTGAGGAAGATATATGGAAACAAATATGACAGAAGGACGGCCGCTTACATTGATCATAAGGTTCATGATCCCATTGTTGATCGGTAATGTCTTTCAGCAGTTATATAATATGTGTGACACGATTATTGTCGGACGGTTTGTTGGGGACGGCGCACTGGCTGCGGTCGGATCGACAGGAACGATCTTCTTTTTGGTAATCGGAATCTGTAACGGGATGGCGACCGGTTTTACGGTGCTTACCAGTCAGAAATATGGTGCGGGAGAAGAGGAAGGTACGAAGCTTTCCGTTACGAATGGAATCATGCTGTCAGCAATCCTTACTGTTGTCATGACAGCGCTCAGCTTATCGGTTATGAAGCCGCTCTTACAGCTTATGCACACACCGGAGGATATCTATGAGGATGC
>CACZRT010000217.1 GCA_902783585.1 uncultured Lachnospiraceae bacterium
CTTTCCCCTTTTGCAGATCTCCGCCCATTTAAGTAGATCTCCGCCCCATCAAATTCCATATTGGCAAACCAAAACATTTGTTCTATAATCTATGAAGAGGCAATCGTACAATACGATATTACGATATTTTGCTGCAGTCGGAGGTTGCGTATGTCGATTATCTGATCGAAAGGAAAGGAGGCAGCTATGAGCACTATGGATCCTACACAGTCAAATCGCACATCTTCCCTGACGGGATCCGGACATTCGGACAGTGGCGGCGAGCGCAGCTATATTGCTATCGACTTAAAGTCCTTCTATGCCTCCGTGGAATGCGTGGAACGATCCTTAAATCCCATGACGACGAATCTGGTCGTTGCGGATCCGTCCCGAACGGAGAAGACGATCTGTCTGGCCGTATCACCTTCCCTAAAAGCCTACGGAATCCCCGGACGTCCGCGGCTGTTTGAGGTCGTTCAGAAGGTGAAGGAACTGAATAATTCCAGACGCTACTATGCTCCGTCCAAGACCTTTCGGGGCGCTTCCATACAAAGCTATGAATTACAGCAGGATCCCTCCTTAGAGATCGACTATGTGACGGCTCCGCCACGTATGCAGCTGTATATGGATTACAGTACCAGGATCTATGAGATTTATTTAAAATATATTGCTCCGGAGGATATCCATGCCTATTCCGTAGACGAGGTATTCATTGATGCCACCACTTACCTGCACACCTATCAGATGACGGCGCATGAGCTTGCCAAGACCATGATCTATGATATTCTGGATACGACCGGGATCACGGCAACTGCAGGAATCGGAACGAATCTGTATCTGTGCAAGGTTGCCATGGATATTGTCGCCAAGCATATGCCGGCAGATAAGGAAGGCGTTCGGATCGCAGAGTTGAATGAGCGTACCTATCGGGAGCTTTTATGGGATCATACCCCTCTTATCGACTTCTGGAGAGTCGGTCCCGGCTATTCACGAAAATTAAATCAAAATGGAATGTATACAATGGGCGATATCGCACGTAGATCCTTAGTAGACGAAGATAGACTTTACAAGCTCTTCGGCGTGAACGCCGAACTGCTGATCGATCATGCATGGGGCTGGGAACCATGTACGATCACAGAAATCAAATCTTACAAGCCTGAAAACAACTCCTTAAGCTCCGGTCAGGTACTACAAGAACCCTATACAAATAGCAAGGCCCGCATTATCATCCGGGAAATGACGGAATCACTGGCTTTGGATTTGGTGAGCAAGGGACTCGTCACAGATCAGGTAATTCTGACAGTGGGATATGATATTGACAACTTAAAGAATCCGGAAATTGCCGGTCAGTATCAGGGGGAGGTCCATATGGATCGATATGGGCGTGCAGTTCCCAAGCATGCGCACGGATCAGCGAATCTTACCCTTCCCACCTCTTCTTCCCGGCTCATGATCGAAGCGGTTCTATCCATATATGACCGGGTGACGGATCCGAAGCTCCTCATTCGAAGAATGACGGTTGCCGCGAATCATGTGGTATACGAACGGGATCTGCCGAAGCAGGAATTCATCTATGAACAGATGGACCTGTTCACGGATTACTCGCAAAAGGAACAGGAGCAGAAGGAATTGCAGGAGGAGCTTGAAAAAGAGCGTTCCATCCAGCAGGCCATGCTTCATATCAAGAAGAAATATGGGAAGAATGCCATCTTCAAAGGAACAGATTTACAGGAGGGCGCAACGGCTCTCGAACGAAACCGGCAGATTGGAGGTCACAAGGCATGAAGCTGACACCTACACACAAATACGACGATATCATCAATCTTCCGCATCCCGTATCACAAAGCAGGCCGCATATGTCCATGTCTGACCGCGCCGCTCAGTTCTCGCCCTTTGCCGCACTTACCGGCTTCGAGGAAGCGGTCAATGAAACTGCCCGTCTGACCGAAGGATATTCGGAATTGGAGGATGAACAGATCGACGAGATCAATCATATCCTGAACCATCTTGCAAAGCATCTTGCTGACAGACCGGAGATCACACTGACCTATTTCCTTCCGGACGCAAAAAAAGCCGGTGGATCTTACAATACCATAACCGGTATTGTAAAAGCCATCGACCAAATTCATCAACAATTACGATTCGAGAATGAGCTTTCTGTGTCTTTTTATCAAATCACAAAAATTGAACCATCTATTTCTTCCGAAAATTCAATACTTCAAGAGTAATTCAAGGATTCATTCACACTTTATTCAAGGCAGTCAAAAAACCCCTTTTATTCGTCTTCCTTCTTCTTTCCAAGAGATAATTTGCTCTTTTTCTCTTTCTTGTCTTCTTTATTCTCTTTGCTGGTATCCGTATCCTCTTCTACAGCCTCGTCCGGACGCTCCACCTGAGCGATCGCTGCCTTATTCATCGGAATACGGCAGTTCTTATTATTACCGAACTCAACAATGACCGTATCCTCTACGATATCCAATACAATACCATAGAAACCACTGGTGGTCATAATACTGTCCCCCGGCTTCAGTGCATTCAGCATCGCTTCCTGCTCCTTCTGCTGCTTTTTCTGAGGACGGAGCATCACAAAATAAAATACGACAATGATACCGATCATAAATACCCAATATAAAACTGAAGTAAATGGGGATCTGGTACCCACATCGGTTGCTGCATCAGCAGTTGCTTCTAATAATGGTAATAACATATAAGAACCTCCATATTATCTTTTTACGCACTAAACACGTCTATTCTACTCCTGTTTCAGGAATCCTGCAAGTTTTTTCTGCTTATATTCAGAATAATTACCTTCTTCGATTGCCTGCCGGATTTCTGTCATCATGGAATTGTAATAATACAGGTTATGCAGCACACACAGACGCATGCCCAGCATTTCCTTCGCCTTAAGCAAATGCCGGATATAGGCTCTGCTGTAGGTTCTGCAGGCCGGACATTTGCACCCCTCCTCGATCGGACGGGAATCCAGCTCATACCTTGCATTGAACAGATTCCGTTTTCCCTGATCCGTATAGACATGCCCATGCCTTCCGTTTCGGGTAGGGTAGACACAGTCAAAGAAATCAATCCCCCGATCGACCGCCTCCAAAATATTGGCCGGTGTCCCCACGCCCATCAGATAGGTCGGCTTATCCTCCGGCAAATGCGGCACAGTCACATCCAGAATATGATACATCTCCTCGTGACTCTCTCCTACGGCAAGTCCTCCGATGGCATATCCATCCAGATTCAGATCCCGTATCGTCTCCGCATGTGCGATCCGAATATCATCAAATACCGCACCCTGATTGATCCCGAACAGTAATTGCTTCGGATTAATCGTATCCGGAAGCCGGTTCAGCCGTTCCATCTCATCCTTACAGCGCCTTAGCCATCTGGTCGTGCGTGCTACAGAATTCTCCACATAAGACCTCTCTGCAGTGCTGGACGGACATTCATCAAACGCCATTGCTATCGTGGAAGCCAGATTGGACTGGATCTGCATACTCTGCTCCGGCCCCATGAAGATCTTGCGTCCATCCACATGAGAGTTAAAATAGACCCCTTCCTCCTTGATCTTCCGGAGTCCTGCCAATGAGAAGACCTGAAATCCTCCGGAATCCGTAAGGATCGGCTTATCCCATACCATAAACTTGTGCAGACCGCCTAATTGCTTAACAACCGTATCTCCGGGTCTTACATGTAGATGATAGGTATTGGACAGCTCGATCTGCGTTCCAATCCCCTGCAAATCTTCGGTACTCACTGCGCCTTTGATTGCTGCTGCCGTCCCGACATTCATAAATACCGGCGTCTGAACGGTGCCATGCACGGTTTCAAAGACAGCCCGCTTGGCACGTCCGTCTTTGGCTATTATTTTGTATGTACTCCGCATATTCTGATCCATACTTATTTACCTGACTACTCGATCAGTGTCGTCAACGCATCTACCGTCTGACGGGTCGACAGGAAATCATATTCCCGCTGCACCTGATCCGTTACTGCATACTCACTCATATATGTCTTGATCAAACGATAAGCCTCATTATAATCCAGCTGATACTCATAATAGACGATATTCAGCCAGGACAAGGCCTCATCGCAGGAAGTATCATCCAAGGAAAGCCCAAGATCTATATATTTCTTACAGGTCTCATAATTCTCATCCTTCAGATAATAATCCGCAAGCTCCGTGCAGGCATAAGCACTATCCGGATAATTCGTCAGATAGATCGTATAATAGGAGACCATCTCGCTCTCCCGTTCCATCTGCTGCGCGCAGATGCCGGCATAGATAGCAACCTCTGTATGTCCGGCTCCCAGTGCCGTCTCGAATGCAGGAAGAGCCGCTTCATAATTCCCCGCTTCATAGTCGATCATCCCTTGCGATATCGTCTTCTGATAGATCAGATAATCGATATGCTCAACCTCCGACTGCAGCAATATATCATATTGTTCAATCGCCTCTTCATATCGTCCGGCGAGAAAATAACTGTCTGCAAGATACAGCCGGCTGTCGCGGTCAAGTGGAGCTGACAGGAAGCCCTGTGAATCGATCGACACCTTGAATGCCTCGATTGCCTCCTCATAGCTGCCTGCTGCATAAGCATCCAGTCCCTGCTGTCGAAACTCCTGCTTTTCTTTGGAGCTATTATAATAATATAATACACCGATTCCAATCCCGCCGAGCAGTCCCATAACGGCAACGCCCAGAAGCATGCGGAATAAGAACCGTTTCTTTCCGCTTTTATTCATTGTCCATATAACTCCTTATGTCCGGATCCTGTTGAATGCCCCTGTACGCACACAGAATGCTCCATTCAACTGACCCATCCATCTTCATAACCGAATCCGTTATCAGATCTTTGCACCACTGCATCAGCCGCGTTTCATATCCATGATAACATTCACGGAGTCCATGCACGCAGCCCGAAGCCCGCCGTGTTCTAAGGCCTCTACACCTCGTATGGTTGTCCCTGCCGGTGAGCAGACCGCATCCTTCAGTACACCCGGATGGCTTCCGCTTACCTGCTGCAGCTTCGCGCTTCCCAACATGGTCTGTGATACCAGACGATATGCCGTTTCACGGGAAATGCCGTATTTCACCGCTGCATCCGCATAAGCCTCCATGATCAGATCCATGAATGCCGGTCCGCAGCCGGAGATTGCGCCGCCAATTCCCATCAGCCTTGTTGGTAGCTCCTCTACGATTCCCAGTGTCGCAAACAGTTCCATAATATAGTCATGTTCTTCCTTCGTCAGGGAATGCTGTTCTTCGAACAACATCACACCTTCGCCGACCATGGCCGGTGTATTCGGCATGATACACTGAATCCGGACTTCAGAAGGAAGCTTTGCAGCATAGGTCTCATAGGTCCAGCCTGCCGCAATCGAGATGACTGCCTTCCCCCAAAGTTCTTCTCTGACACTACTAAGAACCTCATCAATCTGATACGGTTTGCAGGCAACGATCACATATTCTGCTGTACGAACCAATCCTGTTACATCTGATACCGGCTGGAATCCCAATCGCTCCGCATTCTTATGAAGCTTATCCTGATTCGGCGCAAATGCATAGATTGCCTCCGCGCGAACCTTGCCACTTCTTATAAATCCTTCTGCAATGGCCAGCGCCATATTCCCCATTCCAATAAAACCAATCGTACTCATATCAACCCTCCAAACATTACACTCTATTCCTTTTTCCTCTAATAGCTTTATATTATATCTCGCCCTTATATATCATCTTTTTTCTCGACAACACCAATATTACCATTATATACGCCGCCTCATAATTGTCAAGAAGCAGACATCTCTCTGGATTTATGCACCCCGAAATACCATTTCACCACTGCAGTTCCGATAATTATGATATAGCCGATCACACTGAAATAATCCGGAATCTGACTAAGGAACAGAAAGCCCCACAACGCCGAGAAGATCACATTTGAAAAATCATATACGGAGATTTCTTTCGCCGGCGCATATTTATATGCCTTAGTAATGAAGATCTGTCCGCCCGCTGCCGCTGCTCCCGTAAGTATGAGGAACAGCCACTGCATACCGGTCATCGGGTGATAATCAAAGATCAGAAACGGCAGAGTGACACAGGTAGAGAATCCCGAGAAGAACAGAACGATCATCAGTCCATTTTCTCCATTCATACCAAGCTTCCGAAGATAGGTATAGGCAAACCCTGCTCCGCACCCGCCAAGCATGGCAATGAGTGCCGGGATCACTTCCAGCTGGAAGCTCGGCTTCACAACGAACATCGCGCCAATAAAGGCTATGATCACCGCTAACCATTCCTTCGGCTTAGCGATCTCTTTCAGAACAAAGACAGAGAAAATGATAGCAAAGAATGGGGACAATTTGTTAAGAATGGAGGCATCCGAAATTGCCAGATGATCAATGGCATAGAAATTACACACCATTCCGACCGTCCCTCCGATCGCCCGGAAGAAATAATACATCAGATTCCCCTTACCGATCCGGAACGCCTCTCTTCCTTGTCGTGAGCGGAGCAGTCCGATCAGTGCGATCATAAGAGCGACTGCATTCCGGAAGAAGCATTTCTGCATAACCGGCACATCACCGGACAATCGGATAAACAGGCTCATCAGCGAAAAACAGAATGCCGACAGGATTATGCAGAGAATCCCTCTGCCTAACTGTCGGTCAGTCTGTGTCTCTGATGGTTGTTCCGTCTGTCCGTCTTCCGGTACTTCCTTATATTGCGATTGATTCTCCTGAACTTCCATCATCTGTCATTCTTCTTTACTGTATATCATCTTAACTGTCGTCAAGGTGGAGATGCGCTTTCCTTGCTGTCTACTTCTTCGCTGCAGGCGTCTTCTTCACCGCTGTCGTCTTCTTTGCGGCAGATTCCTTCTTTGCTACTGTCGTCTTTTTCTCTGCAGGCGCCTTCTTCACCGCTGTCGTCTTCTTTGCGGCAGATTCCTTCTTTGCTACTGTCGTCTTTTTCTCGGCAGATACTTTCTTTACTACTGTCTTCTTCTCTACAGGTGCTTTCTTTGCCGCTGCCTTCTTCTGCTTCTCCAGATAAGTCTTCTTATCTACATAATCATACTTGAACATAACAACGGAAAGTGCAGGCAGGGTAAAGGATATATACTGCTCCTGTCCATCGCAGTTACCTTCGATGGCGGTAAGCGGCTTCTTATTCACCTTGCCGCTTCCAAAGAATTCCGTATCATCGGAATTCAATATCTCTGTATATTCGCCCATACATGGAACGCCCAGCCAGAAATTCTCACGATTCACCGGCGTGAAGTTGCAAACGACCAGAATCTGATCCTTTGCTGTAGAACCACGACGGATAAAGGATACCTGACTATGTTCATTGTCATCACAGTTGATCCACTCAAAGCCCATACGGTCACTGTCATTATAATAGAATGCATCATACTGCTTATAGAGAGCATTTAAGCGTTTCACGAAGCGCTGTAAGCCCTTATGTCCCGGCTCCTCCGGATCATCTAAGAGGAACCAGTCTAAGCTGCGCGCCTCACTCCATTCGCGCTTCTGTCCGAATTCCTGTCCCATGAACAACAGCTTCTTACCCGGATGTGCGTACATATATCCATATGCGGTCTTGATATTACCGAACTTCTCCGGCATCGTTCCCGGCATCTTATAGAGCATGGAGCATTTCAAATGCACGACCTCATCATGGGAAATGACCAGAATATAATTCTCTGCATACGTATAGGTCAGACTGAAGGTCAGCCGGTTATGATTGAACGAACGGAAATACGGATCCAGCTTCATATACTCTAAGAAATCATTCATCCAACCCATATTCCACTTATATAAGAACCCGAGTCCTTCCATAGAAGCCGGAGCCGTTACGCCTGCCCATGCCGTGGATTCCTCAGCAATCATTATGGCACCCGGAACCCGCTCCTCAACGACACGGTTCAAATGCTGCATAAATGCGATCGCATCCAGATTCTCATTACCGCCGTTCTTATTGGCTACCCACTCACCATCCTGCTTGCCGTAATCCAGATACAGCATGGAAGCGACCGCATCCACACGTAATCCGTCAACATGGAATTTCTCAAGCCAGAACAGCGCGTTGGCAACTAAGAAGTTCTGCACTTCATTTCTTGCAAAATCAAAGATATAGGTTCCCCAGTGCGGATGCTCGCCGCGGCGTGGATCCGGATGCTCGTAGAGCGGCATGCCGTCAAAGCGTCCAAGACCATGCGCATCCTTCGGGAAATGCGCCGGAACCCAGTCTAAGATCACCGAGATTCCGTTCTTATGCATATAATCTACAAAATACATAAAGTCCTCCGGCAGACCATATCGTCTGGTCGGAGCATAATAATTCGTTACCTGATAGCCCCAGGAGCCGTCAAACGGATATTCCGCGATACCCATAAGCTCAATATGCGTATAGCCCATTTCCTTCACATATTTGGCTACCATCGGAGCCAATTCCCTGTAATTGAAGAAGCCGTTCTCATCATCCTCATACTTCTTCTTCCAGGAGCCAAGATGCATCTCGTAGATCGCCATCGGCTTACGCAGAGAATCCACCCTCTTCGTATTCAGACGATCCTTGATCCACTGGTCATCCTTCCATTTGAACTTATTCAGATCCGCAACAACGGACGCATTATCCGGACGGAACTGATTACAATTTCCATACGGATCGGCCTTATACAGAAGTTCATCAAAACGGGTAAGTATCTGATATTTGTAGACTGCCCCTTCTGTCACTCCCGGAATGAACAGCTCATGAATACCGGAAGAACCGATCATATTCATCGGATGCAGAGCGCCGTCCCACATATTGAAATCACCGACCACGCTGACACGCCGTGCATTCGGTGCCCATACCGCAAAATGCGTTCCTTCCACACCATTGATCTTCATAGGGTGTGCGCCGAGCTTCTCATAGATCTCATAATGATCTCCCTCGGCAAAGAGGTACTTATCCAGATCGGAAATCTGTGATTCAAAGGCATACGGATCCGCAAGAGTAACCGTAGAGCCATCCTCATACGTGGTCTCAAACACATACCGGTTATAGGTCTTCTTCGGAAGATACAGACCATAAAAGCCCTGATCTCCAACCGGCTCCATCTCATTCACGATCTTGCCGGTGCTGCTTACTACCTTCACGCTGACCGCATGCGGCTTATAACAGGTGATCACCTGTCCGTCATAATAATCATGTGCGCCAAGCAGCTTGCCCGGGCAGTTATTCTTACCTGCAATTAACTCATCATACTGAATCCAGTTAATCCAGCGATGCAACTTTTCATTCATGTACTCGTACCCCGCTTCTCCATTATATTCTGTTCTGATATAGGTCTGATCATCACAGATGAGGTATATATACCTTCGGCTTGATCTGCAAGGATCAATAACCAGATATACCATAGAAACTCTATTAAAAACACTGTTTTAAGTATAGCAATCGTAATTGTTATTGTCAATGTTACGGACAGATTCTTAAGGAATAATTCTGTGTCATTTCAGCAGAAGAAACTCTCCTCCGTAGCCTCCCGCTTCTTCCTCGCTATGGGTTACTACCACCATCGTCCGGTTCCTTCGCTGCTCCAGGATATACTTCATCACCTGTTCCTTCGTATCCTCATCCAGGCCGGTGCAGGGCTCATCCAGAAGAAGCAGCTCCGCGTCTGCCATCATAGCACGGACCAGCGCCACTCTCCGCTTCATTCCACCGCTGTACCCGCTGACCGGCTGATTCTGACTGTCTTCCGGAATTCCCACCTTCTTAAGGTGTTCACGGATCTTCTGATCGATCTTCCCCTTCTCTCTTCCTGACACTCTCGGAAGCACCAGCCGTACATTCTCCACAGCCGAGAATTCCTCACATAACCGATCCTCCTGAAATACCATTCCGATCTTTTCCGGTATTCCCTTGATCGTACCGGCGTCTTGATAATCCAATCCTGCGAGCAGACGAAGCAGCGTTGTCTTACCGGCGCCGGAGCTTCCCATAATCACAAGAATACCATGTTCCTTGATCGTCAGACTATAATCCCGGAAGATTCCCCGATCACCATATAATTTTGTAAGATTACTGATTTCAATATTCATTATGAATCCCTCAACAGCTTCTTAAGCAGCCACACAAACAGCTTCTCAAATCCGACACTTAAGATCACAATGATCACGGTCCATGCCAGCAAATCGTCGGTATCCAGATACATCTTCGAGGTATAGAGCATCTTCCCGATGGAACCATTCGGTGTACCGATGATCTCTGCGGCAACTCCCGCCTTCCATGCCATCCCTGCGGTTATACTGCATGCCGTGACCAGATAGCTCCGAATCTGCGGCAGCGTGATCATAGTAAGCCTTCGAAGTCCGCGAACCCGGAATACTGCCGCCATCTCAGTAAGCTTCGGATCTCTTGTACGAAGTCCTGTCAGCATATTTTGATATATGATGGGAAATACAATTAAAAAAGAGATAAAGCTTGAGAGATTCTTTGCAGACAGCCAGATCAGACAGATTACAACAAAGGATGCCACCGGAACCGTCTTAACGGTGATCACCCAAGGCCAAAGCAGAGTTTCGATCCATGACCACCGGTCTGCCAGAACCGCCAGCAGAATTCCGAAGCCCACCCCCAGAAGATAACCTGCCACAATATGATAGAAGGTGAACCAAATGGACATAAAGAACCCCTCCGTCTGCCAGATTGTTGTCAGACGAAGAAGCACCTGAATCGGTGACACTAATAAGATTCTCTGATGAATCAGCATGGCTGCTAATTGCCAAAAAGCGAGTGCGATCAACACAGCACCCGCTTTTTTTAATACTTGCTTATAATCCATAATAGAAATCTTCTCCCGGAAGACTGCCTCCTACTGCCTTTGGATTCTCATCATATACGATCTGAAGGAAGCCCTCTAACGAATTCTTCATATCCGTACCGCTTTCAAACTGAAGATGACAACCCGGCAATGCTTTCTGTGCCACTGCCGCCTTGCCGACAATACCATATTTTTCAATCAGTGCAGCCGCGCCTTCTACATCCTCAGACGTATACGCAACCGACGCCTCATATTCCTGCAGGAAGGTATCTACAGCCGCCGGATGCTCTTCGGCAAATTCCTTTCTGACCACGATCACACCGGTTACCTGCTTGCAGCCGTTATCCAAAGCATTCCATTCTTCATTCAAGTCAATCGCAAGACGCAGTCCTTCAACCTGTGCAAGGGCAACGGTTGCGAATGGCTGTGGAAGCATGGCAATGGCGGCTTCGTCACTGCCAACATAAGACAATGCCTCTGTGGTATCTGCACACCACTGAATCTCTACATCCGTA
>CACZRT010000218.1 GCA_902783585.1 uncultured Lachnospiraceae bacterium
ATAAATAATAGGAGAGTTTGATCATGGCAAGAAAGAAGATTATTGCCGGCAACTGGAAGATGAATAAGACTCCGAGTGAGGCAGTTGCTTTGGTAAATGAATTAAAGGATTTAGTGAAGAATGATGATGTAGATGTTGTATATTGTGTTCCGGCGGTTGACATTGTTCCGGTTGTAGAGGCTGTTAAGGGAAGTAATGTAGCTGTTGGCGCCGAGAATATGTACTTCGAAGAGAGCGGTGCATATACCGGTGAGGTATCTGCAGCAATGCTCGTAGATGCCGGTGTGAAGTATGTTATCATCGGACATTCTGAGCGTCGGGATTACTTCAAGGAAGATGATGTACTGCTGAATAAGAAGGTAAAGAAGGCGTTTGAAGCAGGTATTACTCCGATTCTTTGCTGCGGCGAGTCTTTAGAGCAGAGAGAACTTGGCGTTACCATGGACTGGATCCGTCTTCAGATTAAGTCTGATCTTGCAGGTATCACAGCAGATCAGGTAAAGCAGCTGGTTATCGCTTATGAGCCGATCTGGGCAATCGGAACCGGTAAGACCGCTACCTCCGATCAGGCACAGGAGGTATGTAAGGGAATCCGTGATCTGATCGCTGAGATCTATGATGCAGCAACAGCTGAGGCAGTCAGAATTCAGTACGGCGGATCTATGAATGCAGGAAATGCGGCAGAACTGCTTGCAAAGCCTGACATTGACGGTGGTTTGATCGGTGGAGCATCACTGAAGGCTGATTTCGGTAAGATCGTAAACTACAATAAATAAGTTAAGGAGATACTGAAATGAGCAGAAAACCAGTTGTATTAATGGTATTAGACGGATATGGATTAAATGAGAGAACCGATGGCAATGCCATTGCGATGGCGAATACACCGGTAATGGATAAGCTGATGGCAGAATATCCGTTTGTGCAGGGACAGGCTTCCGGAATGGCAGTCGGTCTGCCGGACGGACAGATGGGTAATTCAGAGGTCGGACATATGAATATTGGTGCCGGACGGATCATCTATCAGGATCTGACACGGATTACCAAGGCAATTCAGGACGGCGATTTCTTTGAAAATGAAGAGCTGCTCCGCGCGATCAATAATGCAAAGGAGAACAATTCGGATCTTCATTTATGGGGCTTGTTATCTGATGGCGGTGTGCATAGCCACAATACGCATTTGTATGCAATCCTGGAGCTTTGCAAGAGACAGGGACTGGAGAGAGTCTATGTTCACCCGTTCTTCGACGGTCGTGATACGCCGCCGGCATCCGGCAAGGATTATGTGGCAGAATTAGAGGAGAAGATTAAGGAGATCGGTGTTGGTAAGGTTGCTTCTCTTTCCGGACGTTATTATGCAATGGATCGGGATAACCGCTGGGATCGTGTCGAGAAGGCGTATGCTTCCTTAGTTTACGGAGAAGGTGAGACCGCAACGGACTCCGTACAGGCAATGGCAGATTCATATGCGAAGGATGTGACCGATGAGTTCGTTCTTCCGACAGTGATCGTGGATGAGAACGGCAAGCCGTTATCCCTTGTAAAGCCGAATGATTCTGTTATCTTCTTTAATTTCCGTCCGGATCGTGCAAGAGAGATTACCAGAGCCTTCTGCGATCCTGATTTTACCGGTTTTGAGAGAAGAAATGGGTTCTTCCCGCTGACTTATGTCTGCTTTAAGGATTATGACGAAACGATTCCGAATAAGTATGTGGCATTCAAGAAGGAGTCCATTACTAATACCTTTGGTGAGTATCTTGCAGCGAACGGTTTAACTCAGCTTCGTCTGGCTGAGACCGAGAAATATGCGCATGTAACCTTCTTCTTTAACGGCGGCGTTGAGGAGCCGAATAAGGATGAGGATCGGATTCTTGTAAAGTCACCGGCAGTTGCAACCTATGATCTGCAGCCGGAAATGAGTGCGCCGGAGGTTAGTGAGAAGCTGAATGCAGCCATTACCTCCGATAAATATGATGTGATTATTATCAACTTTGCAAATCCGGATATGGTCGGACATACCGGTGTAATTCCGGCTGCCGTGAAGGCGATCGAGACCGTTGACCAGTGTGTCGGCAGTGCAGTTGAGGCATTAAAGAGTGTTGGCGGTGTTATGTTTATCTGTGCTGACCACGGAAATGCCGAGAAGATGATCGATTATGAGACAGGCGCGCCGCATACAGCGCATACCACGAATCCGGTTCCATTTATTCTGATTAATTATGATAAAGCTTATACCTTGCGGGAAGGCGGTAAACTGGCAGATATCATTCCAACCTTATTGGAGATCATGGAGCTGCCGCAGCCTGCGGAAATGACCGGTCAGTCATTGTTGATCAAGAAATAATGGACTTATCTGGAGTATTTCATGTAAAATAATGCTTGCTATTGTGATTTTGCTGTGATATACTAGCATACGGTTGATTTGAAAAGAACGTATAAGCATTGATTTTGTTATATTTGATAGAAATCAACCGTATTTGGCGATAATATAGTGGAGGAATAGTTATGAAAATCGCACTTACAATTATATTTTTGTTAGTATCTGTTGTAATGGCAGTGATCATATTATCACAAGAAGGTAAGCAGAACGGTCTGTCCGGCGCGGTTGGCGGTGGCAATACCGAAACCTACTGGAGTAAGAATAAGGGAAGATCGAAGGATATGATTCTGGTTCGTGTAACTACGATCCTTGCAATTCTCTTCTTTGTACTGGCACTTGTTTTAAGCTTAGGTATTTTCCAGTAGAATGTTATGATATGTGATATAAGACCTGCTGCAGATGTGGCAGGTCTTCTTTTTGTAGATAGATAGGTAAGAGGGACGCGGCACCAGACAAGGGAGAATTATGAATACAGCGTACGAAGATCGTAAAAAGTTAATAAAGGATATCATCTACAGTCCGGAATATAAGCCAATGAAATATAAGGAGCTTGTATTCCTGCTGAATCTGAACGAGGAGGATAAACCGGTACTCTCAAAGATCCTTCAGGAGCTGATGGATGAAGAAGCCATTATGAAGACGCCGCGGGGAAAGTATCAGAAGCTATCGTCGGACACGAAGGTTGGCGTCTTTACTGGTAATGTAAATGGCTATGGCTTTGTGACAGTAGACGGCGAAGATGCGGATTATTTTGTGGCGGGAAGAGATGTAAATGGTGCTCTTCATCAGGATACGGTATTGATCCGAGTGTTAGAGGATACACAGCGGGAGGTGGCAGTATCTCCGCGCGGACGTCGGGGCGGTCATGGCAGAAAAGAGCATTTCCGTCAAAGAAGACATCAGACGGGTCCAAGAAAGGAAGCCCAGATTGTCAAGGTGCTGCAAAGGGGAATATCCGAGCTTGTGGGGACCTATGATCCGCAGAAGAATTATGGCTTTGTAATCCCGGATAATGTGAAATATAACTCGGATATTTATATATCGAAGGCCCTTTCCATGCAGGCGAAGCGCGGACAGAAGGTGGTTGTACAGATCCTGAATTACGGAGACCGTGCCCATAAGCCGGAGGGCAGGATTACGGAAATCCTCGGATATGTCAATGATCCGAAGACGGATGTATTAACCGTGATCAAGGCGTATGAGCTTCCGGAGGAGTTCGAGGATATTGTTATGCGGGAAGCTTCCCGCATGCCGCAGCAGGTATCCGAAGAGGAACTTGTCGGGCGTAAGGATCTGAGAGCGGTACAGACTGTCACGATTGATGGCGAGGATGCGAAGGATCTGGACGATGCCATTACCTTATGCAAGCGTGAAGATGGATATGAGCTGGGAGTTCATATTGCCGATGTGTCACACTATGTTACGGAGCGTTCTCCGCTGGATCAGGAGGCGCTGAAGCGTGGAACCAGCGTCTATCTGATCGATCAGGTGATTCCGATGCTTCCATTTCCATTGTCGAACGGAATCTGCTCCTTGAATCAGGGAGAGGACCGGCTGGCATTATCCTGTATTATGCAGATTGATTCGAAGGGAACCGTTGTCAGTCATGAAATCGCAGAGACTGTGATCCGTGTGGACAGACGTATGAATTATTCGGATGTGAATAAGATATTGGAAGAACAGGACCCTGTTCTATGCGAGAAATATGCGGATTATCTGCCAATGTTTACCTCCATGAAGGAACTGGCGGAGCTGCTTCGGGAACAGCGGGTAAAACGCGGATCGATTGATTTTGACTTTCCGGAATCGAAGATCGTCTTAGATGAACAGGGGTTTCCGGTTGCGATCTCACAGTATGAAAGAAGAACTGCAAATATGCTGATTGAAGACTTCATGCTGCTCGCAAATGAAACAGTGGCAGAGGATTATTACTGGCAGGAGCTGCCCTTTGTCTATCGGACACACGAGACGCCGGACGCTGAGAAATTGCATTCTCTCAGTGTTATGATCGGGAATTTCGGGTATTATTTTAAATCCTCATCGAATGAGATTCATCCGAAGGAATATCAGAAATTGCTGGATAAGATTCGCGGTACGAAGGAAGAAGGCATGTTGAACCGCCTGATCCTAAGATCCATGAAACAGGCAAGATACAGTGTGGAATGTCTGGGACATTTTGGGCTATCGACCAAGTATTATTGTCATTTTACCTCGCCGATCCGAAGATATCCGGATCTGCAGATTCATCGTATCATTAAGGAGAATCTGCACGGGGACTTAACGGAGCGGCGGATCGCACATTATGATAAGCTTCTTCCCCGTGTTGCCGAGGAAAGCTCTGTGCTGGAACGGCGTGCGGAGGAAGCCGAGCGGGAATTAGATAAGATCAAGAAGGTAGAATATATGCAGAACCATATCGGAGAGATATACGACGGTATCATTTCGGGAATGCATGGCTGGGGGATGTTCGTCGAATTGCCGAATACCGTCGAGGGAATGATTCCTGTGGCAAGTATGGTTGATGATTACTACTTTTATGATGAAGAAAAGTATGCTATGATAGGCAGAGATTTCCATAAGGAGTATCGAGTGGGACAAAAGGTCAGTGTTCAGGTAACGGCAGCGGACCGAATGGCGAAGACGATTGATTTCTGCCTGGAAGAGAAAGAATCAGAAGAGGAAGCTCTTGATGAGTAAGAATCGGAAGATGATATGCTTAAAGAGCAAGATTTTGGGAATTTTTTCGAAGAATAAGGCTTGAAAGAGTATGCTCTTTAAGGAGTTTAGATTGAATAGGATGGATAAAGGAGTCGGATCATGGGAAAAGAAAATGGAAGCCGTATGATCGCCAATAACAAAAAAGCATATCATGATTATTTTATAGAAGATACCTATGAGGCCGGAATTGAACTGGTAGGAACCGAGGTCAAATCCCTCCGGCTTGGACAGTGCAGCATTAAGGAATCCTTTGTGAGCATTGATCATGGCGAGGTCTATATCTATCGGATGAATATTCCGCCGTATGAAAAAGGGAATATCTTCAATCGGGATCCGCTGCGTGTGCGCAGGCTCCTGCTTCATAAGTCGGAGATCCGCAAACTGATCGGACAATCTGCGGAAAAGGGATATACGATTGTTCCGACGAAGGTATATTTTAAGGACAGCAGGGTGAAGGTTGAGATTGCGCTGGCACGAGGTAAGAAGCTGTATGATAAGCGTCAGGATATTGCAAAGAAGGATCAGAGACGGGAAGCAGAGAAGGAATTCAAGGTTCGGAATCTGAAATAAGAATTGATGATACAGCAGAGGAAGTGGAGAGATGGATACACAAAATGGATCCGGAGCATATAATGATCAAGGAATGCCGCAGAATCAAACGAAGGGTCAGCAAATGCCACCACAGGGGCAACCGATAAGACAGCCGCAAGGACAGCAAATGCACCCGCAGGGACAACAGGTGAGACAACCACAGGGACAGCCGAGACCGAATGGACAAGGCAGACCAATGAATCAGCAGGGACAGCAGGTAAGACAGCCGCAAGGTCAGGCAATGCACCCACAAGATCAGCCAATGTCTCCACGGGGGCAACAGGTAAGACACCCACAGGGACAGCCGAGACCGAATGGACAAGGCAGACCAATGAACCCGCGGGGGCAACAGGTAAGACACCCACAGGGACAGCCAAGACCGAATGGACAAGGCGGATCTATGAATCAGCAAGGACAGCCGGTAAGACAGCCGCAAGGACAGCAAGCACATCCGCAGGGTCAGAATCAACAAATCAATCAACAGGAGGAGATTGCGAGAAGGCAGGCTGCGGAGCAAAGAGCTGCTGAACAAAGAATTGCCGAGCAGAAAGCGAAGGAAAAGAAGGCTGCGGAAAAGCGGATCGCCGAGCAGAAAGCCGCGGAGAAGAAGGCTGCAGAGAAGCGGATTGCCGAGCAGAAAGCAGCAGAGAAGAAGGCTGCGGAAAAACGGATTGCGGAGCAAAAGGCGGCAGAGAAGAAGGCTGCAGAGAAGCGGATCGCCGAGCAGAAGGCCGCTGAGAAGAAGGCTGCGGAAAAACGGATTGCGGAGCAAAAGGCGGCAGAGAAAAAAGCTGCGGAAAGAAGAGCCGCAGTACGAAAGGCTGCAGAAAAGAAAGCTGCCAAGAAGAAAAAGCATGAGCAGGCAGCGTTAAATCCGAATAGCAAGAGAAGAACAAGTGTTGATCCGAATGATAACGGAATGTATGATAAACAGGCTGAAAAAGAGTTAAAACGTCAGATCCGCAAGCAACGTTTGAAAAGTGTCCTATGGCTTGTTATCGGAGCGTTGGTATTTGGCTTGTTTGCTGGATTTGTTCTTGGAAGATTTGTGATTTATCCAAAGTACAAGCAACAAGAAGCGGATAAGAATCATTCTGAATTGAATTCTACATATCAGGAAGAATGGAACAACGAGATACTTCAGGAGTTGAATGAGCAACTGGAGGGGGAATGATCTTCATTAAAGAAGCTTATGAAATACTATCCATGAATCTGGAGAAGGGGAGAATTCTATGGGTTTACTTGCAAAGCTTTGTAAGATGAATTCGATGGGATCGGATGAGATTCCGGAGAAGATTCACAAACGCCTGCATATCATCTATTTCTTTTTGAAGTGTGTGATCGGCGCGATGATATTTCTTGTACTCTATATTAATTTAAATACGCTTATATTCGATGTGCCTGAAACGGGGTCGGAAGAATCTCCGTTTCTTATGCATCAATACTGCGGAACCTTCTTTGTAGAGATCAATAGGGACAACAGCTTTGCATCTCCGGAAGCCTATTCCGAGTATCTTGAAAAGTACCATGATTCCGGTGTGAAGAATGCTCCGCCTATGGGCCTGATCGTTGCCGGTATCGCGGTCGGAGTTCTGATCCTGGCAGCTCTGGTTGTGCTGCAGTTATTAGAGAAGAAACCGGGATTTCTGGATAATCGATATGTGAAAACGATTCTTCTGGAGGTGGCGTTCACGCTTCTGCTCGGTGATCCCGGGATGGCAGCATCGATCATTATGGTCCTTAATCTATTTCTTGCGCTGAGATGCGGAGATAAAAAGACGGTATTCAGTAAGCAGGCTTCGGATTATTTTCTGATCAGTGGCGGGATCTGGCTGATCGGTAATCTGATCACAGCAGCTGACGCCTGTCTGCATATTACCGGGCAGGGAGAGGGCATGGTCGGGGTATTCTCGCATCCGATCTATTATTTCCAGATCTACCGGACAGCAGCAATTCCTTTGATCATATTGTGCGGGGGTCTTATGCTTAGATATCATGAACTTGACCTGAAACATGCAAATATTTCGGTAATGACAAGGTTATTTCAAGGGACAGGTATTGCGACGCTTATTGGTTCAGCCGGATTCTTATTCTACCGTCTGGGTGTGCGTATTTACGAGCTGGTCAAGGTAATGTCCGGAGAGGAATATACCGTGAAGCTGCCATTCACAGTTATGGATAATCCATACAGTCAACTGATCGATCTGCCCTACGATATGGCTTTGTCGGCGAAGGATTATATGAATACGGTGTTGTTCCGATTTATGAAAGACTTTCCGGTATTTGTGCTGTCCGCAGCCGCAGTGGTCTTATTTGTGCGGGTATTGTTCCGGCTTGCAAGGGGAGAGATGAATACCGTTAAGAACCGCAGATATTTAAATATATCCATGATCGTACTGGTGGCAGCGTCCCTATGGTTCAATCTGATGGGAATTAAGGAATTGGATTTCTTTAATAACGGTTTTACAGGTATCTATGGAGAAGTGGTCTATACACCGGCATTCCGGTCTTTGACAGAACCGGCGCTCTATGCACTGGCACTGTGGTTCTTCAAGACATATCTTCAGATGATGCCGGAAACAAAAACGCAGACAATACCGAAGACAGAAAATGAATGATTTTTGCTTGTATTTTTTTAAGTTTCATTATAATATATTTATAGGAATTTCCGATATATTATCTAGTATAACTTAGGCTTAAGCATTGTGGGTGATCAGTCAGGATCAGATTATATGCTTCAGCTATAAGGGGTTGTACAGGTTTCGACGGGAGTTTTGAAATTGCATAAGCCATTCGTGGACCAGAACCACGTTAAAAGCTGGAAATCTAAATATAAACGCAGAAGACAATTTTGCATTAGCTGCCTAAGGGCGGCTGGTCGGTCTTAGGGTTCCTGTCCCTTAAGGTTACCGGCTTCATCCTGACAGGGAACTCGTTGACTTAAGCTTTGCGGTCTTCGAAGAATTATGAAGCTACCAAGAACTGTATCCCGTTCGTAGGTTACAGATCAAGGGAATGAATCTATGCGGACTATAATGGAAGAAAGTGCAGTGAATGAATTTTCGGACGCGGGTTCGATTCCCGCCAGCTCCACTGACCGTACTTGAACACTCATTGTTTGAGTACGGTTTTTTTATTTCCTTTTGATTTGTTGTGATGTAACACATGTATTGTAATCCTACATTGTGATGAATAACATGTTGCAATAATGGGTGGACATTTTTATGGAAATATGATACTATATTAGCACTTAGCGGACGAAGTGTGTCTATCGCTAAGCTTTATGCGGACATACGCATAAGATATAGAATGGTGATTATAAGATACAGAATATTAGATGAAGTTAGAAGAGGAAGCATGATGAAGAAGATAACCAAATATATGACAACAATCTTTGCGACGGTTTCGCTGCTTGCATGTCTGGGGGCCTGTGGCAGCGCAGAGCCGGAGACGGATGCGGTGAAGGAGGATCTGAATTCTTATTTATCCCAGATGGAGACGATCCAGCCGGTACAGCAGCAGGCGATCAACGAGTATAATTCCTATGTGAACAGCGCGGATTCGGATTCGCAGGAGTTACTTGCTGCACTGAATGATTCGATCATTCCGACTTATCAGTCTTATCTGACACAGCTGAATGCTGTTACGGCTGATACCACAGAGGTACAGACAGTGAAGGCGGTTTGCGTTGATGGCGCGGATAAGCAGCTGGAGGCGTTGAATAAGGTGGTGGAAGCCATTGATGCATGTGATGCTTCTATGTTATCCGAGGCTGATGTACTGATCGCGGATTCTGAGAATCTTTTCAGTGATTATGAGGCACAGCTGACAAGCCTTGCTTCTCAGCATGAGATCAATCTGATCAGCAGCCGTACAAATTCAAATGATACTGGAGAATCTGATTCACAGTCTGATGAAGACGCCGGTACAGAGGTAGAGTAAGTAATATATTGTAAGAATGCAGGGTGTCCAGACGAAGGTTTGTACACCCTTTCGTTATTTGCAGGGAGCTGATGCTATGGTTAAGACAGAGCGGAATACCTATATTGTAGCGGGATATGAGTTCGAGACGGAGGGAGATGCCAATGAAGCCAGCCGCGAGGAACAGAATATTCTGCATCTAAAGTCCAAGGTAGATTTTACCAATACAGAATCTATGAAGGCTTTGTATCAGCGTCTGGTGGATAAGCAGGTGTTCAAGACGCCGGTAGGGCTTCAGTTTCTGGCGGAGTTTCGGGATTATCTGGTTGGAGAGGCTCATGTTCCGGAAGAAGAGGTTCCGTCGGTCAAGGTGGAGCATAAGCGTGGAATGACCAGACTTCAGAAGGAACAGCTGGAATACCTTCAGGTGGAAAATGAACAGTTGAAGAACCGGAGAAAGTATTATTTTATAACGATCGGTATCCTGGCTGCTATTATCGTGGTTATGCTTGCGATCGCAGCACTGAATCCGAACGTTGGCTATATTAATACGGAAAATAAGATCCTGAACCGGTATGCCGAGTGGGAGGAACGCTTGACGGAGCGGGAACGTAAGCTGAATGAACGGGAAGCGGAGCTGCTTCAGGACACGTCAACTGGCAATGTGCAGTAAATGGCCGGTTGATTCGTTTTATGAAAATATTATCAGATATTCATGATCGTTCACAGAATCATCATATTCATCTGTTACGATTGCTATAGTGAGATCAGCAGAGATGTCGGATGTAAATGGAATCCGACCGGATTACAGATGGTTGTTGCAGGAGGTATTCTTATGGATCAGTTAAAAATATTGGTTGCCGATGATGAATCACGTATGCGGAAGCTGGTTAAGGATTTCCTGATCCGCAAGAATTATCAGGTCTTGGAAGCTGCAGATGGTGAAGAGGCCGTAGATGTATTTTACGAGAATAAGGATATTGCTTTGATCATATTGGATGTTATGATGCCGAAGATGGACGGATGGGCAGTATGCAGGGAAATCCGGCAGAATTCCAAGGTGCCGATCATTATGCTGACGGCGAAGTCGGATGAGCGGGATGAATTGCTGGGATATGAGCTCGGAATTGATGAATATATTACGAAGCCGTTCAGTCCGAAGATTTTGGTAGCCCGTGTGGAAGCGGTGCTTCGACGTACGAATTCGCTGTCTCAGGAGGATGTCTTACAGGCCGGCGGTATCTCGTTAAATATTAACGCGCATCAGGTGAAGGTAGATGGAACAGAAGTAGAGCTCAGCTATAAGGAATTTGAGCTTCTGCATTATTTCTTTATGAATCAGGGAGTTGCGCTTTCGCGCGAGAAGATCCTCAATAATGTATGGAATTATGATTATTTTGGCGACGCCAGAACGATCGATACCCATGTGAAAAAGCTGCGCAGCAAGCTTGGAGATCATGGCGATTACATCAAGACCATCTGGGGGATGGGCTACAAATTTGAGGTGACGGAATGAAACGATCATTACAAATCCGTTTTACCGTTGTTTCCATATTCACGATTGCTCTGGTCATGCTGCTTAGCTGGTTTGTCTATCATCGTGGTTCCAAAACAATCTATGAAGTTCGGACCAGAAGATATTTAAAAAACATCTATACTCAGGTAGATGAGATATTCATGAGTGATTACTCCTCGGATGAGGAGCTTCGCGCGGGCTTTGAAGGTCTGAGTAATCCGATGAATGTCTGGATCGTTGTCAGCGATGGTAGTGATAAGATCTATTCCACGACCAGTGAGAAAGGTATGATGTTTGACAGCATTACAGCCATGACGCATTTGATCACAGATCCGGAATTCCTGCCGGAGGGAGAAGCCTACGCAATTGAAATCCATAATGATGACCGGATGCGGAATGAATATTATGATCTGGTGGGATATCTGTCAAATGGATATATGATCGTTATCCGGACTCCGATTGATTTTGTCAACAACTCGGCGAAGTTTTCCAACCGGGTCTTTTTCTATTTGTGCATGGCGATTATGGTGTTGGACGCTCTGGTTATGTCATTTCTGATCCGGGTCTATACCAAGCCGATCCATGAGATGGCGGATGTCGCCAAGCGTATGAGCGAACTGGACTTTGATGCCAAGATCCATGTGAAATCCCAGGATGAGATCGGCGAGCTCGGAGAGAGTATGAATCATCTCTCCAATCGGCTGGAATCCACGATTTCCGAGTTGAAATCTGCCAATGCGGAGCTTCATCAGGATATTGCGAAGAAAGAACAGATTGATGAGATGCGGAAGGAGTTCCTGTCTCATGTATCGCATGAATTAAAGACGCCGATCGCCTTGATCCAGGGGTATGCGGAAGGGTTAAAGGAGAGCGTCAATGATGATGCAGAGAGCAGGGATTTCTATTGTGATGTCATTATGGATGAAGCAAATAAGATGAATATCATGGTGAAGAAGCTGCTTTCCCTGAATGAATTGGAGAACGGAAATGAACACTTGGATGTTCAGCGGTTTGATATTGTTGAATTGATCCGTAATATCTGTTCCAGCTCGGATATTCTGATGAATGACGAGAATGCGAAGATTCTGTTTGATGAACAGGGACCGGTGCACGTCTGGGCAGATGAGTTCATGATCGAGGAAGTGATCACGAATTACGTGACGAATGCGATTCATTATGTCTCACAAAATGGTGAGATCCGGATCTATTTCAAGCAGCTTGAGAAGGGGCTTCAGGTGGTCGTATTCAACACGGAGCCACCGCTTCCGGAGGAGGAGCTAAGCAAGCTCTGGATCAAATTCTACAAGGTGGATAAGGCAAGAACCAGAGAATACGGAGGCAGTGGAATCGGTCTTTCCATCGTGGCAGCGATCATGAAAGCGCATGATAAGGAATATGGCGTACGGAATGTAGAGGGCGGTATTGAATTTTATTGTAATCTGGATACCGATATTTCTTGAAGATATTGTGAAAATGTGATAAAGTAGTTTTATATTATGAGATTTTCACTATATGTATACATTTTCTCTGCTGTTACCTTTTGAGATGGGTATACATTAGGGAGGAATATCAGATGAAGAAAACCAAATATGCCAGATATTCCATTTTGACGATCCTGATGGTGATCACGCTGATGATCTCCGGATGCGGAACAACGCTTACGGATGAACAGAATCGGATCATAGCAGAATATGCTGCTGATCTGTTGCTGGAATACGATGCTGAATACCAGGCGAAGTATGGCGGTACCGAAGCTGAGGATACGGAAGAGCCGGAAGCAGATACTACAGAAGATACGACAGAACCTTCTTCAGAGGATGAAGAACCGACGACAGAGGAACCTGTAACAGAGGAGCTTCTTACAGAGGAGCCGGAGACAACAGAGGATACAACGGAAACTGCGGAGCCTGTTACAGAGGAGGATTCTGACACTTCGGATGTATCAGAAGCGTCAACAGAGCCGGTGGCACAGGAGGATACGACCGACCCCCCCTCGTCTAACGACAATGTCGCAGATATTGCTGAGATTGTCGGTATTTCGGGATTGTCAATTACATATAGCAAATGTTTGTTTCTGGACCGGTACCCATCGATCGATCAGGATGGCGCATTCATTTATCTGGATGCCGATCCGGGATATAAGCTGGCAGTGATCAAATTTAATATTGTGAATCAGACGTCACAGTCCATTATGCTGGATCTGCTGAATACCGATATTGATTATCGGCTGGTTCTGAATAAGAACAAAGCGGCGAAGCCCATGCTCACCATATTGATGGATGATCTGGGAACCTATAGCAATTCGGTTCCGGCAAGCAGTGATCAGTCGGCAGTTCTGGTATTTCAGATATCTGAGAGCAGTTTGGAGAAGGTGGACAATCTGGATCTGAAGGTGACGTATAATCATGAAGAACATATAATACATATACAGTAGAGGAGGAGTTAAGAGTTATGGAGAACAAGATTTTGTTGGAAAGCGGAACTAATGAGCTGGAGGTTCTGGAATTTGAAGTAAGTGGTAATCATTATGGAATTAATGTAGCTAAGGTTGAAGAGATCCTGACAATGCAGAAGATTACTCCTGTACCGAACTCCCATCCGAGTATTGAAGGTATGTTCATGCCAAGAGGTAAGATCATTACCGTTATGAATCTCTACCACATTCTTGGTTTTGATAATGAAGCCTCCGATCATGATATGCTGATCGTAACGAACTTTAATAACTTAAATATCGGCTTCCGTGTTCATCAGGTTATGGGTATCCATCGTGTGTCATGGAATGATATCATTAAGCCGGATGCGACCATCAGTGGCGCGGGTGCAGGAATGTCCACCGGTATTATCAAGTATAATGATAATCTGATCATGATCCTTGACTTTGAGCGTATTGTTGAGGAGATCTGTCCGGAGACCAGCTTGAAGGTATCGGAGATCGACCGCTTAGGAGAGCGTGAGAGAAATGAAGTGCCGATCCTGATCGCAGAGGATTCTCCGATGTTGTCAAAGATGATTCAGGATTCCTTAGAGCGTGCAGGCTATACGAACCTGACGATCAAGGCCAACGGTCAGGAAGCTTGGGATGTGATCACAACGCTGAAGAAGAATAATGGTGTACAGTACGGTGTTAAGCTGTTGATCACGGATATTGAGATGCCTGTCATGGATGGTCACAGATTGGTGAAGCTGGTTAGGGATGATGAAGAGTTAAAGGATATCCCGATCGTTATTTTCTCTTCTTTGATCAATGAGGATATGAAGCGGAAGGGTGATCTCTTAGGTGCGAATGCACAGGTATCAAAGCCGGAGATCGGTATGCTGGTACATATTATCGATGACCTTCTTGCAAAGGCAGAGTAGTGAATTCGTTTCGCCGCGAGCCGCCGGTCAGCTTTCGCTGACAGCTTCCTTTTGGCGGCTCTGCGATAAATCAAAAAAGACGAGCTTGAGAAATCTTAAGCTCGTCTTTTCTTGCCATAGATAGTATAATCACTTGATAAATCTATCAATCTAATGCGAAATCGCCGGTGACTTCGTCATTAAATACGTAATATACCTTATTCTCTTCAGGCTTAATATAAAGCTTTAATGACGTAAGTGCAGATGCCTTATTGCCACTTTCAACCCAAATATTCTTAGCAATCGCGATCAGTTCCTTCTCGTCTAACTGCTTCTCCTGAAACTCAAGATATGTGGAAGTCTTCATGATATCCCCTCCTTGTAGTCTGCTTCATTACTTACGAAAATCCAATCTTTCATAAATCGGAAAATCAGAAAATCAGATCATGTAAATAATACAACGAGTTCCGATAACAATATATACTATTTCTTCTTGAAATGCAACTTGTTTTTTGAGTGTGCTTATTGTATAGTTATCATAAGAGTGTCAACACGAGGTGTGATATGGATGAGAATTATTTGGACCGGCTTCTGAAAGAAGTTGAAAGCCAGGATAATATACTGAATGAGATCGAGGATCTTCCGGAAGCGACGGAGGATTCTATGGATGATGATATTCAGCTGGAACAGAATCTGGCCGCGGATGCTTCTTCCGTGAAGGATGTTGCATGGTCGGATGCTGAGATTCCGGTGAATGAGATATCCGAGCTGGACGAATTGGATGATCTGGCAGATCTGGATATGGAAGATCTCGATTTTGAAGATATAGATTTTGATGAGATCGATTCGGATCATTCTTCTGTGAATCCAGTTCAATTAGAGCAGGAACTGGAAGATCTGATGAATCTGAATATTGATGAGAACTATCTGGATGATTCTGAAGATCAGGCGTTTGAGGAAGAGTTCAAACGAATGAAGGAAGCAAGTCCATCTAAGGGAATATCGGATAGTGATTTTGTAGATACGTTGGAGGATACATCCGATTCTTCTTCAGATCAAGCGGCTCAGGATTTCCCGGTTAATGATGAGTTTGCCAATATGGTCGAGCAGGCATTCAATCCGGAGAAGGAAGACAGCACGGGCAGGGAAGAGACCGGTCCTGAGGCTTCGCCCGAAGAGAGTATCTCTGATCCTGATTCCGGTGAGAATACCTCTGGTTCGGATTCCGAGATGGATATTGATGCATTGATGTCTGAGGTATTCGGGGATTCGATGGCGGATACGGAAACAGAGAATGGAAGTGAAGCGGGAGCGTCAGAAGCTGACGCGCCAAATGAGAATGCTTCCGCTCCGGCAGAAGAGAATAAGGAGACCGGTAGTGATGGGCAGGAATCAGCCACCTCAGCAGCGGAGAATGATCCGTTAGCGAGTGAGATGGATGATTTATTTGCTATGCTCGGAATTGAAGGCGATGAAGCAATGAAGGAAGCATCCTCCATGCCGGATGTATCGGGAGAAGCACCTGATTTTGAAATACCGACGGAGCTGGAGGATGTTCCGGATATTAATGAGAAGCCTAAGAAGAGGAACAAGTTTTTAGAGCTTCTGTTTGGCAGCGAGGAAGACGAAGAGGAAGAGACCTTAACACCGGAGCAGGAGGAAGCACTTGCACAGGAGAAGGAAGCCAAGAAACAGGCCAAGCTGGAGCAGAAGGAAGCTAAGAAGAAGGAAAAAGAAGAGAAAGCCAATAAGAAGAAGGCGGATAAAGATAATAAGACCGCCGAGCTCAAGGCGAAGAAGGAAGCTAAGAAGGCAGAGGAAGAACGTCTGTTGGCAGAAGAAGGACCGGAGAAGAAGCTGAATAAGCCATTAGTGATTATTACGATCCTGTTCTTTTTGGCGATTGGCGGATTTGTGATTGTCGGTACGAATATCTTCGATTATACGTTGGTGATCACACGGGCGCAGAATTATTTTGACCGTCAGAAATATGGTTCGGCCTATCGTGAGATTGTAGGCGTGGAGGTCAAAGAGAAGGATAAGGACCTGGAGAGCCGGATCTACACGGTAATGTATGTAGAACGCCAATCAGAAGCATTTGAGAATTATGTAAAGATGAATCGTCCGGATCTGGGATTGGATGCGCTTCTGTCCGGGCTGGAAAAATATGATGTCTATTACGAGGAAGCGATTGCGCTTAATATTGTATCGGATCTGGATTATGCAAAGTCTAAGATCCTGAATAATCTTCAGACGGTATATGGATTGTCGGAAAGCGATGCCAAAGCAATTCTCGCCGAGAATCCATATGAATATACACAGACGATCCGGTCCATGACAGAAGATATGGACTTTGAGGAAGGACAAGCAGAATGATAGCGATCATTGATTATGATGCAGGGAATATTAAGAGCGTCGAAAAAGCAGTTGAATATCTGGGGAATGAGGTTCAGATCACCAGAGACCGGGATCTGATCCTAAGCAGCAGTCATGTCATTCTCCCCGGTGTCGGAAGCTTTGGAGATGCGATGCAGAAACTAAAGGAATATGATCTGGTGAATACGATCTATGATGTTGTAGACCGAAGGATCCCGTTCCTGGGAATCTGTCTCGGGCTGCAGCTGTTATTTCAGGATAGTGAAGAATCGGAAGGTGTTGGAGGTCTTGGTATCCTAGATGGAAGGATTATGAAGATTCCGGATGCGCCGGAGCTTAAGATTCCACATATGGGATGGAATTCTCTTCGCTTTAAGCAGGATGCAGCTTTGTTTCAGGGTCTTAACGAAGATCCTTATGTATATTTTGTTCATTCGTATTATCTGAAGGCTGAGCATGAGGAGGATGTAGCGGCAACTACCTTTTATTCTACGGAAATTCATGCCTCGGTGGAGCATGACAGAGTCTTTGCATGCCAGTTTCATCCGGAAAAAAGCGGCAGGATCGGTCTTCATATATTAAAGAATTTTCTTCAGATCGGTGAAGGAGAAGCGTAATGCATACCAAAAGAATAATTCCTTGTCTCGATGTGAATAACGGTAGAGTTGTCAAGGGTGTGAATTTTGTTAATTTAAGAGATGCCGGTGATCCGGTGGAGATTGCGGCGGCCTATGACAGGGCCGGGGCAGATGAGCTTGTGTTTTTGGATATTACGGCGTCCTCGGATTCCCGTAATATTGTAGTAGATATGGTGCGTCGAGTGGCAGAGACGGTTTTCATCCCATTTACTGTCGGAGGCGGGATTCGAACGGTGGACGATTTTCGGGCGATCCTTCGGGAAGGTGCCGATAAGGTGTCTGTGAATTCGGCTGCGATCGACCGTCCACAGCTGATATCCGAAGCAGCGGACAAGTTCGGCAGCCAGTGCGTGGTTGTTGCCATTGATGCAAGAAGACGCGAGGATCACAGCGGCTGGAATATCTATAAGCATGGCGGAAGGATCGATGTTGGGATCGACGCTGTGGAATGGGCCGTGAAGGCAGAGAAGCTTGGCGCAGGCGAGATTCTGCTTACCAGCATGGATTGTGATGGTACGAAGGCAGGATATGATATAGAGCTTACCAGAACCATTGCGGAGCATGTGGGAATTCCTGTCATTGCTTCCGGCGGCGCCGGGACGATGCAGCATTTTTACGATGCATTGACGGAAGGGAAAGCGGATGCCGCCCTGGCTGCGTCGTTGTTTCATTATAAGGAATTAGAGATTATGGAAGTGAAGCGTTATCTGGCTGAACGGGAGATTCCTGTTCGGATGGATGTGTAGAGAGATACTTACGATGAGCGAGATCATACTTCGATATAATGAATTAAATGTAGATACTTACCTGAAGCTTCGGGCAGGAGTGAATTGGAAACCGCTTAGCCGTGCACAGGCTGAGCTTGCTTTGAAAAACAGTATTTGTATTATAGCAGCCTATATAGATGGAACACCTGTAGGCATGGGACGGTTAGTCGGTGATGGCGCTGTCATCTGTTATGTTCAGGATCTGATCGTGCTGCCGGATCATCAGGGACACGGCGTTGGATCGAAGGTGCTGTTTGCATTAAGAGACTATGTGGAGCAGCTTCGATTGAATCATACGGAAATGATGTTCTGCCTGATGTGCGCAAAGGGGCGGGAAAGCTTCTATGAGAATCATGGCTTTACAGCCAGACCGACAGAGCAGTTAGGTCCCGGAATGATCATGTATCTGCATGGATGAATCTGTATATAAGAATCTGCATATAAGAATCTGTATGAATGAGTCTGCATATAAGAATCTG
>CACZRT010000219.1 GCA_902783585.1 uncultured Lachnospiraceae bacterium
ATTTCTCGCACCCATCTTTATCCAATTCCTTTGTTAGTTCACCTTCCATATAGAAACCAGACTATTCCTTGGGAACAGCGTAAGTTGGGCGACTTTGGCAAAGCTACAGGTGGTACATCCATCGAATCCGAGTTTTCTGAAGATGGAAAATATAAAGTTATCAGCATTGGTAGCTATTCAGAAGACAGTGTTTATCGTGACCAAGGAATCAGAGCTATTGAATCAGAAAAAACAAAGAATAGAATCCTGAATGAAGGTGATTTGACGATGATATTGAATGACAAAACCGCCTCAGGAAATATTATTGGAAGGGTTCTTCTTATTGAAAAATCAGGGGTTTATGTATATAACCAGCGAACAGAGAGAATTGAGGTAGACCATGAAAGATTCGATTCTTTGTTTATCTATGAGATGCTTAATGCTCCGAATATTAGGGAAAAAATAATAAAGCAGAGTCAAGGAAATACTCAGATTTATGTTAACTGGCCAACGATTTCAGAAACCGATTATCTGGTTCCCAGAATAGAAGAACAAAGATGCTTGGGAGAGTTTTTCTATAACCTCGACAACCTTATCACCCTTCATCAGCGTAAGTGTGACTCATTAAAAAGCGTCAAAAAATCAATGTTAAAAAAAATGTTTCCTCAATACAATTCAAAAAAACCAGAGATAAGATTTGCTGGTTTTACTGATGATTGGGAACAGCGTAAGTTGTCAGAGCTTGGAGAAATAATGACTGGTTCTACACCCTCTACGACAAAATCCGAATACTATTCTGATGATGGATTACCTTGGGTGACTCCTACGGATATTGAATCAAATATTATTTCTGATAGTCCAAGAAAACTTAGTGAGGAAGGAGCCAAAGTTGCGAGGATTGTTTCCGCAAATACAATACTATGTACTTGCATAGCCAGTATCGGCAAAAACGCTTTATTAACAGTAAAGGGAAGCTTTAATCAACAGATAAATAGTCTTACACCTAATGCTGAAAATGATCCATATTTCCTTTTGACGGAGAGTGAAATTTGGTCTAATCATATGAAGAGAATGGCTGCTTCAGGAACGATGCAGATTGTAAATAAAACAGAGTTCTCTGAACTGCTTACAATGGTGCCGAAGTATGATGAGCAGGTGAAGATTGGCACTTATTTTAGAGAACTCGACAACCTTATCACCCTTCATCAGCGTAAGTGTAATCACATAAAAATAATAATCATATAATTACCATTTTGTTATTATGTATAGTGTTATCCTTTGCCAGTGCAGGTTCGATACAGAAAGGGTGATATAAGTGAACACAAATGCTAAAGAGGAATTATTCTGCAACTATTATAAGCGATGGATCACCATCTATAAAGAAGGTGCAATCCGTGATGTGACAATGGAAAAATACCGGATGGCTCATATATGGATTACCAGATTATCGCCAGATTTAAAGCTATGCGATCTGTCACGGATTGCATATCAAAAATTACTGAACGATTATGCAGAATTACACGAACGACAAACTACTATGGATTTTCATCATCATTTAAAATGTGCAATCTTGGATGCTGTGGACGAAGGCTTGATAGATCGGGATCCCACAAGAAAAGCGATCATCAAGGGCAAAACTCCGGGAGTGAAAAAATCAAAGTATCTTAACCAGTTTGAGTTGCACGAATTAATCAATGATCTTGATCTCTCATCAGAAATCAACTGGGATTGGTTTATTCTATTAGTGGCAAAAACAGGCATGCGGTTTTCGGAAGCCCTCGCCCTTACTCCTAATGATTTTGATCTTGCACATCAGATGCTGAATGTCAATAAGACGTGGAATTACAAAGGATCCGGAGGCTTTCAGCCAACTAAAAATAAGTCTTCTTCCAGAAAGATTCAATTAGACTGGATGACCGTAGTCCAATTCTCCGGTCTTTTAAAAGATTTGCCCGGTGACAAACCCCTATTCATCAAGGAAGGATGCTGTGTCTACAATTCAACCATCAATGACATCTTAGCGCGTCACTGCACAGCTGCAGGAATTCCTAATATTACCATACACGGTCTCCGACATACCCATGCATCGATACTACTCTTCGCGGGTGTATCAATTGCAAGTGTAGCAAGAAGACTCGGTCATGCCAGCATGACGACAACACAGAAAACCTATCTCCACATTATTCAAGAACTTGAAAATAAGGATGTCGATCTGATCATGCGATCGTTATCAAGCTTGAATTAAGATAATTTACAACCACATAACCTGCACTGGTAATTGTATCATCCATTATGATTCTTTAGAACCTGAATCATAGGAGTTTTCCCGTGAGTCTGCTACCATTTTCTTATCTAATTCTTCTCCCGTATTATATGACACAGCATTCTCTCCCATACTTACAGATACAACCTCGTCCGAAAAATCTTCATCCTCTTCAAATATCCCATCAACAACGTAACGTTTCAAGATAGCTTCCACCATAATGCTGACCTTGAATGGAGGAATCTTCTTACCTTCCTTTTTTTCCAGATATTTGGCAGCCTTTTCCTGATCTACTGTTGATTTTAAATCGTTAAATCTACCAAATTCATTATAATTCTCTGATGTAACCCTTAATTTAAGAATGGCCCGAAGCTTATCCTCATCCACACCAAATGCGTCAACAACTCTCATAAGAGTTGCATCTTTAGCTCTGGTCATATATTCAGCAATATACTCTTTAATGTTTTTTCCCTCTTCCACATATACATCACCAGTCTGCACATCATGAAGAAAGATATTTGCATATTTCTGTTCTTCTTTTGTTAAGACCGCAAATGTGGAATGAAGATCGTTCAATGCTTGCTCGATTGCCTCTTCAGTAACACCATCTTGAATCAATAGTTTTCGGTATTTTTCAAATCTGGAATCCATATACCGATCATTAATTAAACCTGTATCTATCTCTGCCAAATGTCCATCTAGTTCATATGGGACAGATTTTGTTCGTTTTTCAATTACTGTCACAAATAATTCCTTATATCGCTGTGCAAGAATCAGATAGGTATTCTGGTCAATTACAACAGTTACTGTACTGGATTTCAGTGTTTCCTGATCTGTAAAATGATAGGTCTTTTGTTCCCAAACAAAACCCTGAATCACCGCTGCTTCGAGATAGGAATTAAACCTGCGAAACAGCAACACAAACTTCGCTGTTTCCGAGTCATCCTCCGGTAATCTTGACATATCCGGTATTCCGGCCTGATTGAATAATGTACATATATCGTCATAGATCTGATTCATCTTATTCAGATTGCCTTCCAGTTTCTGAACAAAAACACCGATCGGCTTATCTCCGGAATATAGCTTAAATGCAGCTTCAATATTATTTTTCATGGTATGAGGATAACGATAATAACGAATGACTCCAAACGGCTTCTCATTAATATCAAATAAACGATTGGTGCGTGAGAATGCTTGAATAATGGATTCATACTGCATCATTTTATCTATGTACAGGGTGTTAATCCATTTGGAATCAAAGCCCGTCAACATCTGATCGACTACAATCAAAAGATCCAGTTGCTCCTCCGGTTTTCGTTCAATCGCTATATACTGTTCTTTATGAGCAAGTCGAAGTGCTATATCCTTCTTCATTTTTTGAAATGTACCGATTGTATATGTCTGTCCATATCTCTCGTTATAATCCTTGATAATCTCGATGACTCCATCCTCTTTAAAGATCGCATTATCATTATTATCAATATTTGTGTCGAATACGACTGTACACTTAAGATCAGAAGATGCCTGCTTCAGCTTCCGATAATATTCAATTGCTTCATGAATGCTGCTTGTGGCAAACATCGCATGAAATCTATGATTCTTACTAAGCCTGCCAAAGTTCTGAATAATGTCCTCTACAACCTTGTTCTGATGTTCATCTCCCTGATACTGACTCTTCGGAATATAATCCTCAATTCCATTAATATAATTGCCGGATTTATCCTTATGACCTGCCATAGGATGTATTGCTTTATCCATGAATTCATTATATATCTTTGCTTTATGAGAATTGGAAAGGGCATCTGCACGATCCACAGCTTTGGCTTGGTGTAACGCTACCTGTTCTCGTATATCTGCATCACGAAATGTCGTCACCATAACTGTATCAAATCCTAATACATTCTTATCCCGTATACCATCTGCAATGCTATATCGATGTAATTCATCTCCAAAAATCGTACTGGTTGTATTCTTCTTTTTTTGATTCTCGGTATGAATCGGTGTTCCGGAGAAGCCAAAGAACATTGCGCCAGAGAACGTATGCTTGATAATAGCAAGCATATCTCCGAAAGTAGAGCGATGACATTCATCTACAATAAATACGATTCTCTTCCTATTCATTTCTTGAATATCCTGCTCATTCAATCCTTGCTCATCCTGCTTGATATTACTCATCTTCTGGATGGATGTAACGATCAATGTATTAGCCGGATCCGAACTCTTCAACTTACCAATCAGGGCATATGTATCTTCCGTCGATTGAATAGAATCTGTTTCCTCCGCAAATCCCCGGTACTCAATCAAAGATTGAGTACCCAATTCAATTCGATCCATTAGAAAAATAACCTTATCCGCATCCTTTGAATTCGCAATCAATTGAGCTGCCTTAAAACTGGTCATGGTCTTCCCGGAGCCTGTTGTATGCCATACATAACCACCAAGGCTATCATCCTTCGTCCATTTGGAACGAGTCACCTTATCCGCAATCTTACTTGCAGCCCAGAATTGATAGCTTCTCATGACCTTCAGAACACCGTCCGTATTATCCGCAACCGTATAGAAGCCAATCATTTGATGCGCCATAGGAATCGACAATAAAGTAGACGCAATTTCTTTCCAATCTGTAATCGGATCATTATTATAGTTCGCCCAACGGAAGTAATAATCTTTCTTGAACTTACCGTCCGGTCCCGGATTAGCAAAATACAAAGTATCTTCCGGATTCATAGCAACAAAGATCTGTATTAAAGAAAACAATCCCGTAAATACTCCTTCATGGGCATATTTTTCAATCTGATTATACGCTTCGCTGATATTCACTCCGGAACGTTTCAGTTCAATATGTATCACCGGCATACCATTAATCAACAACATCAGATCTCCCCGTCGATCATTCACAAGATCCTTCTTGTGATGAAAGACCGGCTGTCGTACAACCTGATATCGACTCTGCCCAGCTGCAATCTCCTGCCTGTCATAAATCTTCATGCTAATATCTTTACCAAAATGCAGGGTATCCTCCGGGTTATCTCGCGTTATGGTCACACTTCCCCCATTAATAAACCCATTCAATCGAAGCGGTGTCCGCAAAATCTTAATCTGCTCAATAATCTGCTGCATCTCCCCCTTCGTTAACGGGCATCCATTCAACCGATCAATGGTCTTATTATTCTCGTATAAGATATCAGCCCAATTCTGAAGAAGATCTTCTTCTGTAGGATACATCAGAACCCTGTTCTCCCATCCCTTGGTAAATAACATATTCGTTAGTGCTTCCTCAAAATCGATCTCCTTATTAAATCCCATATTTATCCTCCATACCTTCTACCTGAAATTGTCCAAGCCAGCATATCTTATACAGTTCGATCAATCAATTGCTTCAAATTATCAACCAAAACCGGAATCTCATCAAATACTACATCTGAAATAATACTCCAATTAATTCCATCATAGTTATGAACTAACCTATGTCGTAACCCCGATATTAAATCCCACTCTATCGTATCATGTTCCTTTTTAAAGCTGTCTGATAAATAATAGGCATGCTCCCCGATGTTATATAAGGGGGTAGTTACTAACCATTGTAAATGAATATCCTTACATAATTCCTCTTTCGTAAGACCATTATCTATTATATAATTCTTCAATTGAACTGCGTATTCATATATCTTTTTTATCCTTTGATCATCCGTATATCTCATGCAATTAATACCCTTTCTTTAATAATCTCATTATAGAAATCACTATCCTGATTAATCTCCCGGATTTCAAATGCATCAACATTTTTCTGAGTTTGTTTACGTATCTCTTCCGCAAAAGAAAAAATACTTACAGATCGAAATTGATCTCCCCCGTACACCAAAAAATCCAAATCGCTATCCTCACTAGCTTCATTTCTGGCATACGAACCAAATAAATATATCCTTTCAATTTTATACTTTTCAGCCAACGGCTTCACTATTAATATAATTTCATCAATAGTCATCACATTTGGATTCATAACAATCTCTCCTTTTCACTATAAATCTTTTGCTATACCAAACTATAGTGTTAAAACAATATTTTTTTCTATGCAAGACTACTAAACAAACATTTTTCCCAACATCGATTTTTTAATATTTTTCAACATAGTAAGTTTTCGTTGATGAAGGGTGATAAGGTTGTCAAGATTTCTGAAATAATCGCCAATCCTATTTTGCTCTTCTATATCTTGTGGAATCATGATTTCTGCATTATTCACTGCATCTGAATTAACAGATTCAAATGTAGAACCAGCAGCTATTTTCTTCCAGTAACCATTCTCATCCATTTTTACAAGAGACTGATACAGAAATTCATTTCCTTTTATTCCAGCCACTCCACGCCCAAGCACAACATCATAAGCAGTTTTGCCCATTGCTCCAGCAGGTGCTCTAACACTCATAATCAAATCACCTGCATTTGCTGTCTTGGTTTTTTGAGTTGTCCATATCCTTGGAGATACCCATCCATCCTTCAAATCAGCATTTCCCTGAACAAGTATATATGTACTAGGAGTATCACTATATGTAGATCCGTCTGGCGATTGCCCCATAGTAATTTGAGCCACTTCAGACAACTTACGCTGTTCCCAAGGAATAGTCTGGTTTCTATATGGAAGGTGAACTAACAAAGGAATTGGATAAAGATGGGTGCGAGAAAT
>CACZRT010000220.1 GCA_902783585.1 uncultured Lachnospiraceae bacterium
TGCAGGTGTTAATGGTAATATCGTTGCCGGATTATTGGTAGAATGTATCTTAACCTTCTTCTTCGTTCTGGTAATCTTGGGTGTAACATCCCCTAAGCAGTCGCACGGTTCCTTCGGCGGTGTAGTGATCGGCTTTACTTTAGTTCTGATCCACATCCTGGGTATTGGTCTTACCGGTACTTCCGTGAATCCGGCACGAAGCCTTGGTCCTGCTATCGTAGCAGCGATCAGCGGCAATACCGACCCGATCTCTGTAGTCTGGGTATTCATTGTAGCTCCGCTTGTCGGTGCAGCACTTGCGGCTGTAGTCTATAAGGCGTTGGAGAAGGAAGACTAGAACATACAGCAAAGGAGTCGGAACTCCCCAACGAATCATGATATCGCAATCATCTATCATCCACCCATTCCATGAAAGGATGATGAACATGGATATCTGTCATTCTTAGGGAGTTTTCCGGCTCCTTTGTTATACCAGATTGTTATATCAGATAAGCACTATCTATAAATGAGCACTGCGCTTAGCCTCATATAGTTCCTTGTCCGCCTCCTCAATCAAGTCCTTAAGATCAAGCTTCGGCACAGCCTTTGCATATCCAATGCTGACTGATAACTCATACGGTGCTGATATTTTTTCATTGAGCACCTCCAAATGGTAGTTGATCTTATCTTTAAGGTCATCGACAACGAGCGGATCATCGGTATAGATCAGGATGACAAATTCATCGCCCCCATACCGGATGAGACTTGTCTTCTTTCCAAGCGACCGGCATGCCAGTCGCATTGCATCTGCAATCCGGATCAGTGCAGCATCCCCCTCTATATGACCATAGGTATCATTGATGCTCTTAAACTTATTTGCATCGATGATCATAAGATGAAGCGGTGTATCATTGAACGCATTCTCCCGCCATTGTTCATAATCATACATCAACTGTTTGCGGTTACTAAGCATTGTAAGTGCATCCACCGAAATCATCTCATCAATCCAGTTCAGATACAGGATAAATGTCGCCAATGCAATCGACGCACAGGCAAGCGGAAGTCTCGGATAGATAAACTGCATAATCCCGGCTCCGGCAGGAGCAATTGGGAACAAAGCAAGCCATATCAATTTGCTTCGTTTGGCAATCTTATCCTTCCGGAACAGACCGATAAATGCACGAAAACATGTTACAAACACATACACATAAGAGAGTATATATTGTACAATAAACAACGGTCCTCGTTGGTATGTTCCGGACTCATCCACATAGAACAAGATCCCGGTAAATATATTGATCACCAATAATATAGCCATCACATACACAAGCAAAGACGAAATCCGTACCCGCTTCCTGTTCTTCACAAACGGAGAATCCTGCATATATTCAAAATACACAAACCAATAAAAACACATAAGTGTTGTGGCAAAGAAGTAGATCTCCTTATATATCATGATAGCTATACGTCCACCCGGAGCCATGCCGCTTCGGGATATGACATACAACGTATCGGAAATAATGAATACCATCAACGCATTGATTGCCTTCCCAAAATTCCTCTGGGCAACCATCTTGGAGATTCCTTCCGTCTTATATCTGATAATCCCGATCAAGATCACAGACACCAGATTAATCTCCAAATATAACAATGCATATTCCAACTGTGGCGTCAAGCTACCACCTCCCGGAAAATCATTCTTAAAATTTATTATAACAAATATGGAGATCAAAGTAAAATAAAATACAGACTACAACACCTGCAATACCTGAGTAAATACAGAATGCAATACCGAGTAAAATACCTGAATCTGTACAGGAATCTCACGTTTTTTATTTCTCTGTCATTAAGAATTCCAGCAGCGCCGTACACCCCTCCACTATATCGTGATATGTAGTTTCGAAGTCACCTGTATACCAAGGATCTGCAACATCTCTCTGACTTCCCGCAAAGGACAGCAGCCGATGGATCTTCCCATCCGGATCTCCGCCACACATTCTCTCCATATTGCGAATATTGGCAGAATCCATGCCGATCAGATAATCATATCTCGAATAATCTTCTCTTTTTAACTGTACCGCATATTTCCCGTCACAAGAAATCCCATGCTTCGCAAGTTCCTTTCTTGCCGGAGGATACACAGGGTTCCCTCTATCTCCCCAAATCTCCTCGGTACTTGTAGCTGCCGATGCAAAATAAAACTCATCGGCAATGCCTTTTTTTTCAACCATATCTTTCATTATGAATTCCGCCATGGGGGAACGGCAGATGTTGCCGTGGCA
>CACZRT010000221.1 GCA_902783585.1 uncultured Lachnospiraceae bacterium
CCATATTGATGTCCGAAGCTATCATTAATCTTCTTAAAATAATCCCCATCGAAGATCATAAATGCACATTTTGTCTTAGGATTCTCTCTCATGAATTGCTCGATCCGGCTTATTCCGCCACGTCGATTCAACAGTCCGGTCATGTAATCCTCTTCCGATAACCGAGTCAATTCCTCTAGTACCTTATCCGGCTCCATACGCACACCCCCTTTTGTATCCTCTTTTTCAGTCTAATCCATGTTGAAATCCTACTTATAGAATATCATGGACAACTTATATTTTCAATGACATTTTTCCGGCTAATGAACCATTTTAAATTGAATTTTCAGAATATTTACAGAATGTTAGAATGGCATTCCTGTATTGGCAGATCCACACCCTACAAGCTCCGAAGCGCATCGATCGGATTCATTTTCGCTGCCTTTCTGGCCGGATAGATACCGAAGAAGATACCTACTGCCGATGAGAACAGGGTAGCTCCGATCACAGCGCCTGCACTGATGGAAGGTGTGAATGCATAATCCGGTGCAGCCAGTGCTATCACTCTGGTAATGAGAAATGCCATCAGCAATCCGAACAGAATTCCGAGGATACCGCCTAGCATGGTTATGATGGCGGATTCCGACAGGAACTGTAAGGTGATTGATCCGGTCTTTGCGCCTAAGGCTTTCCGAACGCCGATCTCCCGGGTCCGCTCCGTGACGGATACCAGCATGATATTCATGACTCCGATACCGCCTACGACCAGCGATATTGCTGCCACCAGAGATATGAATAATGTGATCAGATTGATGACTGTATTGATGGTGGACATATAGTCCGCAAAGGTCTGGAAGACATAGGCCTCCGTTCCGTGAGTTCCATGACGGGAATTCATCACATTAATGACCTCATTGCAGGTCTCTTTCGCATCTGCATCGTCCGCAAGCATCAGATAGGCCACCCCTGTATAGATATCTTCATTACTGAAATCAAAACCGATATCATTCCGAAGGGTCGTCGTCGGAACATAGATCGATACCGGCATATCCTCATAGGTAAAATTCATCATGGAATTCGAATCCTTATAATCCGTAATTCCAATCACCATATATTCACCCAGACCTCTGCCTGCGAATTCCACCTCTAAGGTCATGCCAAGCACATCCGTCGTGCCGAACATCCGAATAGCATCTGACGCTCCCATATAGCAGACGTGTGTACCATTCTCAAATTCCTGATCATTAAAATACCGCCCCTTCGTGAGCTCGGTATACTGTTCAAACAGATTCTGGTCCACGCGGCAGCCGTTCACACTGGCACTGAATTCGCCCTTGACCGTCGAGATCGTTCCCTGCGATGACGGATCATCCCGATAGGCGACGATTCCATCCACCTGCTCGACCACTGCATCCAGATCTGCGAGCGATATCATTTCATCCGTCAGGGACATTAGAGCGACCTGTCCATTACCGACAGAATCCAGCTCTCCACTGATCATTTTCTTTGCCCCGTTGCCAAGGGACATGATCAGAATGACAGAAGAGATACCAATGATGATTCCCAGCATCGTAAGTGCCGAGCGCATCTTATTTGCCACAATATTAAAAAAAGCCATTTTTATGTACTCTAAGAACTGAGCCATATTTCTACCTCTTATTCCTCTATCCTACAAACTCCGCAGCGCGTCAATCGGATTCATCTTAGCCGCTTTTCGCGCCGGGTAGATTCCGAAAAAGATTCCCACTGCCGATGAGAATATAGTGGTTCCGATGATAACACCTGCGTTAATCGACGGGGTAAATGCGTAATTTGGCTGAACAGCCCCTACGATTCCCGTAATTAAAAATGCGCCGCCAACTCCGAGTAAGATTCCCAAGATACCGCCGATCAACGTGATGATCGCCGATTCTGACAGGAATTGCAATGTGATGGAACCGGTCTTCGCCCCCAGAGCTTTCCGAATCCCGATCTCTCTCGTCCGCTCCGTCACAGACACCAGCATGATATTCATAACCCCGATTCCGCCGACCAGCAGCGAAATAGCGGCTACCAGCGAGATAAACAGGGTAATGACATTAATGACTGTCGAAATGATCGACAGAACATCCGAAAACGACATAAATGTGAACGCTTCCGATCCGTAGGTTCCATGTCTTGCATTCAACAGATTGAGCACCTCATCACAGGTTTTCTTCGAATCCGCATCCTCCGAGAAAAGAAGGGTTACCTGAGAAGTCTGATCCATTCTAAGTCCGAGCGGTTCGGTCAGGCTGGTAAGCGGAACATTCAGATAGATCGGCATATCCTCATAAGCAAAGGACATCATGGAAGTATTCGAGGAATACGACGTAATACCCACTACCGTGTATTCCATGATCACTCCGCCTACCGATACTTCAATCGGCATCCCGATCACATCCGTATTGCCGAACAAACGGATCGCATCGTCTTCCGTAATATAACAGACCGGCATAGCACTCTCATACTCCCGCTCATTAAAATAACGCCCCTTCGTGATCTCCGTATATTGTTCAAAGAGATTATTATCCGCATTGCAGCCATACACATAGGCATTGAAGGTTCCCTTTGCAGTATAGGCTTCTCCGGAGAGATTCAGCGGATTATTATACGCCTCAACGCCCTCCACATTCTCAAGGATCGCGTCAATATCATCATTACTGATCCACTCACTTCCGGTACAGAACAGGCTTACCTGTCCGCCTCCTAAGGTAGAAAGCTGGGAATTGATCATATCCTTTGCGCCGTTACCAAGCGCTAAGATCAGGATTACAGAAGAGATCCCGATAATGATTCCCAGCATGGTAAGTAAGGAACGCATCTTATTGGACAGAATATTGAAGAATGCCATTTTGATATATTCTAATAATTGAGCCAAGCTTCTAACCTCCCTGATGTCCATTCAGCCTTGTCTTCCGAATATCTGTATCCGATCCGGGCTGACGATTTCTTATGGACACCGATCAAAATAATCCGTTATTCATCCTTCTGCTCTGTACTATCATCCGGATCATCATCCGATTCCGAAGTTGCAGCTTCTTCGTCCTTCTGACCATTCATTTGTTTCTTGATCGCATTCTGATTGATCACGCCCGGAATCTCTTCCGTTCCGTCTCCATTTGTCAGATTCGGAACAACAACCGCGCCCTCGGAAATCGCAGATGATACCGTAGATACCACCAATGAATCCTCATCGATTCCATCCCTGATCTCTGTGCGATTCAGGTCACTGATACCAAGTGTTACATATTTTTTGGCTACGATATTATCCTCTACCACATAGACAAAAGTACCATCATTATCTACATTGACGGCCAGATTCGGGACCGTCATGACATTTTCAGCCTTATCGGTATGAATGATCACCTTCGCGTCCAGTCCCAGGATCAGGTTCTGATCCGGATTCTTGATCGTGATCTCTGTCTCAATACCGGTTCCGCCGGAAGCATTCGCCTCCGCCATATGACTGATATAAGTAACCTCGCCTTCATACTCATTTCCAAGTGCCGTGATCGTTGCCTTCTGTCCGAGTGACACCTTTTCAATATCCTTCTTGGATAAGGACACACGGATTCGCAGATCATCCATATCTGCAATGGTAAATAACTGATAACCCGGTGCAGCCGTAGACCCCTTGGTAATAGCAATGGACGTTACGATCCCGTTCTGCTCCGCCTTGATACCGGCTCTTCCTTCCTCTAACATCGTCGTTGCAGACTGTACCTGCATATTGGATAACTGATTGGCAATATTTAACTGCTCTCTCTGTGTATTGGTAAGCAGTCCTGCCTCTCCACTGGATACGATCGACTGCTGTGTGGCCAGCTCACTTTGAAGGGTCGCAAGCTCTGCATTCTTTGCTTCCACCGCATAGGATATGGTTGCAGAAGCGTCCGGAAGCTCTTTTAAAATCGTCTCCATATTCGTAATGGAAGAGCTAAGCGCATCCCGTTCTGCACATTTGTTGATATACGTAGGATCGACACTAATATCACTGTCTGCCGGATAAGCATCCACAATAGCCTGAATCTCCTCTAATACCGTAGTCAGTCGAATCCGCTTCTCCTGCACAGCAGCCTCCAGTTCCGCTCTGGTGGTATCCTCCGGTACATCCTTATATAAGGCCTCGATTTCTGCCTTCTTGGCACTGATCTGACCGTTCAATTCCTCAATCCGCTTCTTCGCCTTATCCACTTCAGCACTTGCCTTATTCGACGCTTCGATCGAACTCTGACCGGACAGCTGCGTCGATCTTGCATTCAAAGAAGCCTGATCTAACTGATCCTCTAGGGATTTGACATCAAAGGTCAGGATCTCATCTCCCTTCTTGACCATCTGTCCCTGACGGACCTTAATATCCTCAACCTCTGCCGTCACATTCGTCGTATAGGTAACGATCGACCCACTGGTAATCGTTCCACTGGTATTCACGGAAGAGGTAATATCTCCATACTCCGGAAATGCCACGTCTACCTGACCACCGGTAAGGCTTTGCATCGCTTTCGACACTGCTGCCCCTATTGCGATCACACCGATGATAAGTACCGCAACTACAGCCAAAATGATGATCAGGACGATCTTCTTTTTGGATTTCTTCTTCGTTCCTGCCTCTGCCATCTCTACATATCCTCCTTACTCTCATCTATATCTCTAACGAACTTCTCTGACTCTTCTTCAGCATCCCGCACAGTATCCGATTCGATCTTACCATCCATGATCCGCACCACCCGCTTGGCATTCGCCGCGATATTGTCATCGTGGGTGATCAAGATAACCGTCCGCCCACTCTCATGAAGCTCATGCAGAATCTTCATAATCTCCCGGGAGGAGCCGGAATCTAAGTTACCGGTTGGCTCATCCGCCAGGATCACCGGAGGCTTGGCCGCGATTGCTCTCGCGATAGCAACTCTCTGCTGCTGACCGCCGCTCATTTCCGACGGCCGGTGCTTCATTCTCTGCTCCAAACCAACCAAGGTAAGGGCTTCCTTTGCAAGAGCCACCCGCTCTGCTGCCGGTACTCCCCGGTATATGAGCGGAAGCTCGACATTCTCCAGTGCCGTAAGGTTCGCGATCAGATTAAAGCCCTGAAAGATAAACCCGATCTTCCGATTCCGGATATCCGATAATTCATTATCACTTAAGTTCGAGACATCCTCGCCGGACAGTATATAGGTTCCCGAAGTCGGAACATCCAGACAGCCCAGCATATTCATCAGCGTAGACTTGCCGGAACCGGATTGTCCGACGATCGCCACGAACTCCCCTTCATCAATATCTAACGACACATCATCCAGCGCCCGCACTTCATTCTCACCGGGATTATAGATCTTCATAATGTGTTCAATATGTACTAACGAATCCATTCCCTGCTCCCTTCTTTTTCTATTTCATTCCATGTTGATATACGATATCATTTCCAATATGAATATTGCAAGCTTTCTATGTAATCCGGCTCATCAATCGCTTGTCCATTCGTATCAACGGCCCGCCAGAAAGACGGTTGATTAAAAGAAATGTAATCCTTCTTTTCAAAACCATCTCAACTCCTATAATGTCAATTGTACATATTCTGATATATCATATCAGTCTCCGTGTTATAATTACGTTCTCACGAATGTAGGAAGCAGCATATACCACTTCCTACCTAACACTGTCTCATTGTATTTGTTTTCAAACTATATTTCATTACTTTTTTCTTACGATCTCGTAAATGTTCTTTTAACGAAGTCTGAAATTAATCCTCAGTTCCTTCCTCCTCTGCATCCGGATCGTACTCTAAGATATCTCCCGGCTGACAGGACAACGCTTCACATATGGCTGACAAGGTGGAGAACCGGATCGCACTGATCTTACCGGTCTTCATCTTCGAAAGATTCACATTACTGACACCCACTTCATCCGATAATTCCTTTAGCGAAATCTTACGATCCGCCATTACCCGGTCTAATCTAAGAATAATCTTTCCCATGATCATCACCACCCTTACAGTGTCTCATCAGACTCAATCTGAAGGACTCTGCCATAATCCATTATAGCATAAACAGCCCATGTGATAAACCCACCAATGACACCATATGCCATTCCTATCGTAAATGCCAGGATTACACTGATAATGATCATCGTTACCAACAACTTATGCATAACCTTCTTGCTAAATGGTGTCTCCTCCTCTTCCACGATCCGGAAGGCATCCGAGATCTGGAACAGTGCAAATGCCATAATCCCGACCATAACAGCCATCATCAGACAGTAGATGCCGATACTTGAGGAATACGGATATTGGTCAAACCGATCCTCAACAGCCGGAATCGAAGACTCCACCTTTTGATCCTTAAGGTTCTGAAGGTCACTCAGATCCACATTCATATAATCCACCTTAAAGACACTTAATCTCATACTTGCGGATAGCTCCGCCTCTCCCGACTCTAACGCATCCGCGATCTGATCCTCCCATTTATCCGACATGGCTAACATCAGAATTCCAACGACCAGCGTGATTACCGCACCTACCACACAGCACATAAAGAAGATTCTTGAAACGATCTTCCCCAGCCTGCAGCTCTTCTTAATTCTTGATAATTGTGTATTTTCCTGACTCATAATAATTCCTCCTACATGGATTCTGTTCCCGATTCTTAATCCTTAATCTGCATTCTGAAACAGATTCCTTCTAACTACATTTCTTAACCAATAGTTCCTCAGCTGATACTTTCATTATACACACGTTTTAATCTTTGTCAATATGAAATTATCGTTTATCATTAATTATTTATCAAAAAACGAATTCAAGCCGCAAAGTGCAAAGCGTGAGGTGAGACGAGGGAGTAAGCAGTGAGTAAGTTAGAAGAAAGGCAACAAGACGTGTAGGAGTATGAGAAACAGGGTTCTGTGTAAATAACAATTGTAAATCCATTATAAATAAGCTACAATAGTCTTAGATTATAACATGCAGCTGGCGAGACTTCTACCGATCAAGTTCCTGTCATCTGCTTTTATTATATTTATCTGATTGATATTAGGGGGAATTTACATATGATATTAACTTCTATTCCAGACATTCTGGACGGTGCCGGATTCCAGATCGCAACCATCAGCATCTGTATATCCTGCATATACTATACATTGCTGCATTCCAAGCCGGATAAGCTTCAGAATAAATTATTCTTAGTCATCTTCGGCAACATTCTGATCACGGCAATCTGTAATCTGATCAGTGCACTCACGAAACCGTATCTCGACACCTCTGACCTGATCTTCATGGTCCGAAAAGGGGCACAATACCTCTATTTTCTGTTCCACTGTCTGCTGGCTCCGCTGTTCTGTTTCTATGTGGCGGTCGTAACAGGAGCCAACTACAAGCTGAAGAAATCCTTTCATTTCGTATATGAGTTTCCGATCGTTCTGACCTTCATTCTGGTGCTGATCAATCCGTTCACACACTGGGTATATTATTTTGCAGAGAATCGCGCCTTCCACCGTAATTGGGCAGAGTATATCATCTATGGCGTCAGTATCATATATTACATTGCTGCCGTTGTCATGATCCTGTTTATGTGGAATTCCATCAGCCGGACCATTCACAGAATCATGACATATTTATTTATCGTCGTGACCGTCGGAACCCTTCTCCAGCTTTTGTTCATGCCGATGCATACAGAGCTGTTCGCAGAAGCGCTTGCCATGACGGCAATCATGGTCACCATCGAGAACGAAGAAGGCTTTCGGGATTCTCGTACCAGAATCTATAACCATGCCGCCTTATCGAATGATATCCAGCGATTCCTCAAGGTCCGCAAGTCCTTCTATATGATCTGTATCAAGATGCAGAATCCGACCGGATTGATGCAGCTGATCGGTCCCGCCAACATTGAGAAGTTAACTGCAATGACCGCCTCTTTTCTGGCAACCCTTGTGCCGCGCTATTCCATCTACTATATCGGAACCGGTACCTTTGTCATCGTCAATGAGAATCCGGACCGGGACTACAATATCAACATTGCCAAAGCCATTAAGGATCGTTTCAATTACAGCTGGACCTTCCAGGACCGGGAAACCACATTTAATGCTGCCGTATTCTGCGTCGAGATCCCGAATGATCTGAAATCCTACCGTGATATCATGATGCTGATCAATGGCCCGATCCCGATGGGCCCTCGTTTTCTCAATGATATCATCTACGGCTCCAGTCTGAATTATATCCTGCGGCGCAGTCAGGTCGAGGAAGCGATCATTAACGGGCTTGATAACAAGAGCTTTGAAGTCTACTACCAGCCAATCTATAATACATCCGATATGACGATCTGCTCCGGCGAGGCGCTCCTTCGTCTGCACGACAACAAGACCGGCGACATCTATCCGGACGAATTCCTCCCGATTGCAGAACGTAATGGAATGATCTTCGAGCTTGGCGACTTCGTATTGGACGAGGTCTGCAAATTCCTGAACAGCGGTATCCCAACGGAAATGGGAATCGACAGCCTGGATGTCAATCTGTCCGTCGTGCAATGTATCCAGTCCAACTATGCGGATCGCATTATCGCTCTTGTTTCCAAATATGATATATCTCCGAGCAAGATCACATTCGAGATCACCGAATCTGCTGCAACCACAGATTACGCTGCCTTAAGAGACTTTGTCACCAGGCTGCGAAGTCATGGATTCCGGTTTACGGTAGATGACTACGGTGTCGGATATTCCAATGTGCATTCCATCCTGTCCTTAGACTTTGAAACCATCAAGATCGACCGTTCGATCCTGTGGGAAGCAGAACAGTCCGAGACCGGACGGATCATCATGGACAGCTCCGTTGCCATGATCAAGCGTATGGGCAAGAAGATCCTGATCACCGGTGTCGAGACCAAGCAGCAGGTCAACATGGCTGCCGACTATGGAGTCGAATATCTGCAGGGCTATTATTTCTCCAATCCAATCTCGCAAAATGAATTTATCGGCATCTTGAAAGCCACACAGATCGCCCGTTTCGAGGAACAGAAGGCACTCGCTGCCAGCGAAGCCATGAGCAGCTTCCTCGCTAATATGTCTCATGAGATCCGTACCCCGATCAACGCCGTACTCGGAATGGACGAAATGATCCTGCGGGAAAGTACGGATGACAGGATCATTGAATATGCACGGACCATCGAGGGAGCCGGGCGTACTCTGCTCTCTCTGATCAACGATATTCTGGATTTCTCCAAGATCGAGGCAGGCAGTATTGAAATCATTGAAAACCCGTATGATCTGTCCTCCATGCTCTCTGACGTCACGAACATGGTGAATCTTCGTGCGGCGAAAAAGGAATTATACTTGAATATAGATGTTGATCCGTCTATTCCGGACCGTCTGTACGGAGATGAAGTCCGCATCCGGCAGATTATGCTGAATCTTCTGAATAACGCGGTCAAATATACAGAAAAGGGCGGTATCACCCTAAA
>CACZRT010000222.1 GCA_902783585.1 uncultured Lachnospiraceae bacterium
ATGGTATTCGACAAGCAAGGCAGCGATCAATGCTTACAGCTGCTCTCTGGCGAATGAGCTTCGGCCATATCACATTCAGGTCTGTGCAGTCATGTTAGGTGACAGTAATACGGGCTTCACCTCTGCCAGACAAAAGATCACGCAGGGAGATGATATATATAAGGGGCGTATCGCTCGTTCTGTTGCGCAGATGGAACGGGACGAGGGTAACGGATATTCGTCCGCTGAGGTTGCGGATTATCTAATGACTCTCGTTGAGAAGAAACGTTTGCATCCATTATATACGATGGGAGCTCCATACCAGCTTGTTTGGCTGTTGGATCATCTGATGCCGAGCGGAATGAAGAACCTGCTGCTATATCTTGTATATGGAAGATGAAGAATCGATGATATCAGACTCCGAATGAATGCGATATGGAGTCTGCATATTTGAAAGGATAATCAAGGTACGATCATAGGAAAAGAGAGGGTTGAATTATGAAACGAAAACTATGCAGTCTGGCTGTTCTTACGGTTATGCTGTTCACATTGACCTCATGTATGGGACGGGGAGATACGACCAGTTCCCCATTTCAGGTAAAGAATAAGAAGGAAACCACCACCGAAGCAGCTTCGTCGACAAGCCGGGAAGACGGAAGTACGGAACCGGTGACGGAGCAGACAAGTACGGAGGTGATTCCGGAAGCCACAGATAACCGGCAGATCCTGAAGGATGTATATAGCTCTTATCGGAGTATCTTAACGGATAAGGAGGCTTCCATCAAGGCTATTAATTGGCAGACCCGAAGCTATTATTGGAATGGAGAGTTTGATTTCAGCGGATACGGATATCTGGAGGATCGAATCGCCTTCTATGATCTGACCGGAGATGGAATTGATGAGATGATTTTTCTGTCGGGGCAGATCGATGAGGAATACGGGGATTGTTATATAGCAGATCTGGATATCTATGGTTATCTGGATGGATCCGTGCAGAATCTGTATCACATTGATTCCTTAGAAGCACAAGTGGCTGGGGGAACCCGGATTGCGCTCTTTGCCATGGAGGGTAATCGTTTTCTCCTATATTATTCCATGGGTGATGAGAGCTGGGAGAATCGGTACACTGTGTCAGAATGGCATGGCGATGGATTCGTGGGCGTCGAAGAACTCAGTTATTATACCCAGCCGAATGAAGATTATACTGCAATGGAAGAAGCCTATCGTAAGAATGGGATTGATATTGATGCTGCAGAATATGTGAGCTGTGTTCAGAACTATGCCGGACAGATCCGGGCGTTGCTTCTTCAGGATATGATCGATGACGAGGTTGTATATTCCATGGCGGAGTCTGTACCGGACAAGGCGATTACCTACGATCTGGCAATCAGCTATCTGGATATTTATCTGGAAGCACTGAATGGTACTCCGGTCGGAGATGAGTTCTTTGCGAGCATTGCCGGAGAGTATGATTTCTCCAGCGGTGCAGGCGGCTGGGGAACTTATCTGACAGTCAAGAGCGACGGTACCTTTGAAGGAACTTATCATGACAGTGATATGGGGGATATGGGAGACGGATATCCGAACGGAACGGTCTACCTTAGTAATTTCACCGGCAAATTCAAGAATCCGGTAATGGAATCGAACGGCAATTATCTGGTAGAGCTGGATTACCTGAATTATGATAAGCTGGGAGATGTAGAGTTTGAAGATGGTGTACGGTATTGCTATACCTCGCCTTATGGGATAGAAGGAACGGACCTGTTCGAGATCTATGTTGCCGGAACTCCGCTTACCAGTCTTCCGGAGGAATATGTTGACTGGGTCGCAATGCCGCGTGCATGGGGAGATGATCGTCCGGATAATCTTCCATTTAACGGAATCTACAATGTTATGCAGCAGGAGGGCTTCGGACAGTAATCAGGTAAGTGAGCAGACGGGTGCGATAGATGAGTTGCACCCGCTTGTTATGACAATTTGCAGATGATTCCTGAGACACCGATGGGTATTCTTCCGTATGTTATAGCATAGTTATGTTTTGTAGAGAGATTGACAAATAGGAATGTAAGTGATACTTATGCCGATCATGCAGATACAGTATGATAGCAGTGAGGAGAGGAGAGAATATGAATCGTAAACAGGTATTTAATCCATTTTTACCATTAAATGAGTGTATTCCCGATGGGGAGCCGCATGTATTCGGGGACCGGGTATATCTCTACGGATCGCATGATAAGGAGGGCGGCGAGACCTTCTGCATGCTGGATTATGTAGTCTATTCCGCGCCAATTGCGGATCTTCATGACTGGCGGCGGGAGGGCGTGATCTTCCGCGCCGAGCAGGATCCGGATTATCAGAACCGTCCGTATATGTATGCGCCGGATGTGGTGCGGGGAAATGACGGCAGATACTACCTCTATTATTGTATGTCCGGAGATTACGGACAGGGCGGTTATCACGGTCCGATCAGTGTAGCGGTCTGTGATACGCCTGCGGGTGAGTATCAATATATCGGTTATGTGAAGAATCCGGACGGAAGTCCTATGCTTACCTATGTCTGCTTTGATCCGGCGGTGATCAATGATGATGGTGTGATCCGGATCTATTACGGAACCCAGTATTCCTTCGAGGAGGATGATGATTTTCACTTGTCAGAAGAGCATCTGCATTCGGAAATGGGAATGTTCCATAAGACTGCGGAAGAGATCTTGGGAACGCCGGAAAGTGTCATGGGGCCATCGATGGTAACGGTGGGGGATGATATGATGACCATTACCTCCAAGCCTTGCCATGTGATCCCTTATGCGGTAAAGGGTACGACCTTTGAGGAGCACCCGTTCTTTGAGGGAAGCTCGATCCGTAAGATTAAGGACACCTATTATTTTATCTATTCCTCTATGAAAAATCATGAATTATGTTATGCCACCAGTAAGTATCCGGATCGGGACTATGTATTCGGCGGAACCATTGTCAGCAACGGGGATGTGGGAATGCATGGACGGAAGGATGAGGACCGACTGAATATGACCGGAACTACGCATGGAAGTATCGAGAAGATTGGCGAGGACTATTATATCTTCTATCATAGATTGACACACAAATCGGACTACAGCAGACAGGCCTGTGCCCAGAAGATCAAGATCCTGCCGGATGGTTCGATTCCACAGGTTGAGATCACCTCCTGCGGCTTTGATCAGGAATACCTGCAGGCCGAAGGCAGTTATCCGGCTGTGATCGCCTGCAATATCACGAATGGCAATATGCCGCATGGTTCTAACCGGATCTTCGATACGCATTTTCCGAATGTGACGAATTCCGGAGAGGAACGTTATATCGGAGAGATTGCAGACGGTACTCTGATCGGATACAAATACTTTGCATATCCGAAGGATTCATTGAGCTTTAAGATCACCTATACCGGAACGGGAGAGGGGAAGTTTTATGTTCTTGCCCAAAGGCTGCCGGAAACCATCTTAAAGCAGAAGGATATGTGTGATTATATAGAACAGAATGCAAATGGTGAGCTTGTGATCATAAGGAATAGTGACTCGGTTTCTGCTGAAGTGCTGCAGGATGGAGAAACACTTCAAGGCGAAGATAAGATTGCATGGAAGCTGGCAGAGGGCAGGCTGACCGGGCTCTCTGCGGACGGTCCGCTGTATCTGGTATATCGGGGGAGCGGGGAAATATCCGTTCAGAGCTTAATCTTTGAATCATAATTTCGTCACAATTCTGTGGTAGGATGTGACATTATAGAATATATATCCGAAGAGGATATCTGTGAAATGAACCAAAAGGCTCGTCAAGACGATCGTCGGGCTGCTGTTAATATAAGATGGAGAACAACGCATGGAACAAGAATCAATTTATGGACAATATGAGACGGCCTTGGAGCAGGTCATGAAGCTGTTAAAGGATCGCTTAGAAGAGACCGATCGTGGATTTTTTGCAGAGCATGGTGAGCATATCTATGAACATATCTCTGCCAGAGTGAAGAGCGATGCCAGTATGCGGGAGAAATTAGAGCGCAGAGGCCTTCCTCAGACACCGCAGGCGGCCATGAAGGAGCTGACAGATTCCATCGGGCTTCGGATCGTATGCTCCTTTATTGATGATATCTATGCCATTGTGGATTACCTTAAGGGATATGAAGATATCGTGGTGAAGGAAGAGAAGGATTATATCCGGCACTCGAAGGAGAATGGTTATCGAAGCTATCACATGATCCTGGAGATGTCTGCCCCGTATGAAGATGTGGAGGGCAATAATCCCGGTAAGTTCTATATCGAGATCCAGCTTCGGACCATTGCGATGGATTCCTGGGCGAGTCTGGAACATAAATTAAAGTATAAGAAGGATATTCCGAATCAGGATTTGATCGTGAAT
>CACZRT010000223.1 GCA_902783585.1 uncultured Lachnospiraceae bacterium
CGGATCTTCCAGAACGAAGGATACCTGCCTTCCCTTGTCTTTGATTCCCATTTCAAAGTGGCACAGAGCTATTCCCATATCAATCTTCTGCATATCCCAACCGGTATCATCTATATATCCCTTGCTCCTCTTTTCATAGAAATGTACCATCTGCCCATCCACCAGAACCCGCCATGGCTGCTTATTCACAGCGGACGGCGACCAGCGGACCATTTCCAGTACATCCGACAGATCAGAGGCTGTTTCCGGTGTAAGAGGCGTATCAAAGCTCTTCTCAAAGAACAGTTCTTCAAACGGAAGGCGGCTGTCTGCCTTGATTCCTTTCCGCATCATGGTTTCACGTAAGGATCTCTTTACAGCCGGATAACCGAGCGGAGACACACACGGCATCATCTCATCCTCCGCCTTATCCATTGCCCGTTCAAATGCATTCCGGTCCATCGTTCCGCCGATCCACACCGTTCCGATTCCGAGTGATTCCGCATACAGCACAAGCTTTTCAAAGGAATAGCCAAAGGCCTCCTCCGCATGCGGACTCCGTTTCAGCTTTCCTGCAATATAGGTATCTGCCCCCACGATCACAGGACTGGAAAGCCCATGCTCCTTCACGTCCAATATGCGATATTCGATCGGCAGCCCATAAGGATTGTCGATTTCCGTCATATAGGAACGGATCCGCTCCAGATCCTCCGGCTTCAAGGCTTCCTCCATATAGGTTCGGACACTCTTCCGATTCATAATTAATTCCATCGTATTCATGATTCCACTGCTCCCCTAATCTAGATAGTCCAATTCTCGATTCTAAGCTTCGGTACCCGTTCAAATTCTTTTACATTATTTGTAACGAGTATCCCATCCTCAGCCAGGACAATAGAGGCAATCATAAGATCATTCGGTCCGATCAGTTCCCCTCTCCTTTCCAAATCACTCCGAATCTGACCATAGAATATAGCAGCCTTCTCAGAAAAAGGAACCTTAATAAATACATCCATAAATTGCTTATACCTGCTCATTGTAATTTCATAATTATTACTTTTTCTTGCTCCATACTCAATTTCTGCAAGAACTATGGACGGAATCACGATTGACTGCGACGGTATTTCTTTAAAATGCTCCGGCAGCGCAGGGTATTGTCCTTTCAATGCATATATTATAATATTAGTATCAAGGTAATATTTCAAAATAGATCCTCCATTGTATCAAGTTTCATTGACAATTCTTCCGGTTCCTCATCCAGACCGAGATTACTACCCGTTCCGAACAAATTGAAAAAACCGGATGGATATGTGAATGCATGATCCCTGGAAATGTCAAGTTCCAAACTACACGGAAACTGTTGTTTTTCTACTGCCTGACGCATAAACATATTAATTGCAACCGATAAATTCATACCTAATGATTCAAATAACTCTGTTGCTCTTCTTTTTAATTCCTCATCTGTTCGAAATGTAATCGTTGTATTAGCCATTTCACCATCTCCTTTATGTATTAACATTGTAACACGTATGTATGACATTGTAAATATTCATTTCATTTATGTCTTAATCTGCATAAAAAATGATTAATCAAAAAAACACTTTTCCTTTTGGTCTATAAAGAAGTCCTAATCATCCAATCATCCGCCCCAGCAGCCATAATCCCACACTCACCAAAAATGCCCCTGCAAACATTGCCGCCATACTGACCGGCCATTTCCCGCCGCGGTTAAAACCATAGAAATCCTCCCAACGCCGATCTTCCGCATCCAGTATTACCTTATACAGATATAAAAGACCATAAAGAATCACAGGAAGAATTCCATATAACACCATTATGAATCCAACGTCCACCCTGTCTACCATAAGATAAGAAATCAGAGCAAGCAGCGGACATATCAAATGCAGATAAAAATCTCCACCGCTTAGGAGATCCTTATAGCCTCCCATACTTGGTCCCAAGAAGAACAGAACCGTCAACAATGTTACCATAACCGCTGTCGTTCCCACATAGTTCAGTACGAGCACCCACTCCGGCATCACACCTATGATCCGGAAGATCACAACCATCAGAGACGCCGCGGCACAAAGGACATTCGACTGCACCGTAAAATAGCGGAACAGATTCTTCATGGTAGTATTCTTCTTATGCATAAGAATTGCTATAATTGTAATAATTACAATTGCAGAATTCAGAATTATAGAAAGTATCATGC
>CACZRT010000224.1 GCA_902783585.1 uncultured Lachnospiraceae bacterium
ACTCCCGTCCAGAATAACATCTCCCCAAAGTAATTCGGACATCTCACAATCCGGTACAGACCGGTATCAACAAAACGTGCAGGATTCTTCTTTTTCGCTGCATTCTTCTGAATATCGGCAAGAGACTCTACCAGAAGACCAATCACCATAACGATCAATCCCGCAATCACGAATCCATCGGTCTTATACCCATTATCCAAGCGGAAATAGATTGGTGCCGTCTCGCATGCATAGAGGAGCGCAGCCACAACCCAGATCCCGCATTTGGCAATAAAAGGCATTCCCTTTCCATCCTTGATCTCTGTCTTCATTTTCTGGTTATAAGAATTACTCTTCCACTCACGAATAGCCAGATAGCCGCCCAGCCGGCATCCATACAGGATCAGCAAAATACAGGCAATAAGAAGCCCCGCATCCAAAACGGACCAATACCGTATCAATGTTGTAATCCCAATCGCCGCAATGGAAAACCCATATCCGATAGAAATAAACCACACATATTTCTTGAATCCGATCGCGCTGATCACCATAGCAACCATAAATACAATTCCTGCTGTAAGCATACTCTCATCCTCCTACCTCACCTTTTACGAAATAAATACATATACTTTCTTCTCATTTGCATAATTACATCCACAACTCTTTGCCGGATTTCCGGTTCATAGTTTTCTGCCTGATCGACAATTGCCTGAACTTCTTTGTAGTCAAAATCAAAATGAATATGATAGCCATATAACTGCTCTGCAATATCCAGTTGTTCCTCAAAGGAATCAAGGAATGTCGCCGCCCTCACCTCTTTCATTAAATCCAAGTAAGATTTTGAAAGCGGGTAATCCATTTTAGTGTCTGAAAGCAGTGCAGCTCCATGATCAAAAATCGGACATAGTCGGAACTCATTTCGTTCATTCATCAAAATAGCAAGATTATGGGTATGACGATCTTCATTCAAGAAAAGTGCATCAATGGTTAGAAGCTTTGCCATATATACTCCATAATCCTGAATACCGGTTAATTGCTCTACCTTATCGACAATAAGCTTTAACCGGTTTACCGGATTCTCAGTTGTATAGATCATCTTATGAAGTCCATATCCATACATCTGCTTAAATAACCGTTCCAATGTTATCAACTGCCAATTTCCCTTAAAATCATGACTTCGACATCCATTCCACTGATTCTCCCTATATTCCAGAACTTCAAGCTCATAATCCACATATTCATCCGGTGTAAGGTCTGACAGGTGGAGCAGTTTAGACACTGTGTATTCTGCAAGACCTTCATAGCCCATGGAATCCGCCTTGTACCAGATTCCATCACGTATAAATTTGAGTTGATTTCCTTTCGATGACTGCCTATTCTCAGCAGTTCTATTCTCATCTAATAAACGTACCATGTAACACCATCGCCTTACTATCTGCTCTCAATCTTGATCCAGAAATCATCCTCTGCCATTCTTCCCTCTGTTTTCTCTATAATCATGAAGGGATCATAACAGGGAATATCTAACCTTTTTAATTCCAGTTTGAGCTTATCTCTGTTTCTTGGAAAACAACGAGATTCCAGAAACTCTTCATACTCTTCATAGGACGGTTCTGTATTAACACCAAATGCTCTATAAAGAGGATTATCAATATAATTATGAATCTGTACTCTTCTTTCGATATCATCTACATCTATGATCGTACAGACCATATTATGAAACATATATAGTAATCGAAGCTTGTATTCCGTATCCACTATCTCCAATTTTTGAGACAACGTATCATCTCTCATCAGAAGATCGATCAGAGTTACGATTGGTCCGGTAATCCTGTCCTCCTGACTCTCCCATCGCTCCACTGTTCGTGTAGAGCATCTTGCAAAATCTGCAAATTCTTTCTGCGTCATATTAAGCTTATTTCGAACTCTTTTTATATCTTCGCCTGTCACATATTCTGATATTACGTAATGATTCATTTTCCATCACCCCAGACAACACTATATTCTATATAATAATATAACCACATTTCTGACGGTAATACAAGTGCTATTTACCGACAAAAATGTGGTTGATAATTAATGTCCATCCCGGTGCATAGAGAACTGATCCATCGGATACTGCTTGAGATTCTCAAGCACCTTTCTCTCATCTGCGGTCTTCAACAGATTCTCTCTTGCCCGCGTAATTTCCTTCTCTGTCTTATGCTTAGAAGGTCCGCCAACACAGCCGCCCGGACACATCATACCCTCTATGAAATCCTCCGGGAGCTTGCCCGCCTTCAGCAGCATCAAGGCTGTACGACACTCCTGTCCGCCGGCGCATTTGCGAAGCTGAATCTCTGACACATCCTCGCCGCGTTCCTGCATACACTCCATAACGGCATTCGCCACGCCGCCGGAGGACGCGAACCGCTTGCCCCAGATGGACGCCTCCTGATATGCGTCCTCTACCGGCTGTAATTCCATATCTCTTGACCGAAGCAGCGCCCGGAACTCTCCGTATGTAATGACATAATCCGCATTATCCGGAACTGTCTCATCCTGTGCCTCCGCTTTCTTGGCAATACAAGGCCCGATAAATACGGTAACACATCCCGGGTGAATGAGTTTCAAATATCTGGAAATTGCACACATCGGGGATACTGTCGTTGACATATTCTCCTCGAACTGCTGCGGAAATTCCTTACGCAGTATATTGATAAATGCCGGACAGCAGGAGGTGGTCATTTTCCTGCCTTCCTTTCTCGCCTCTGCCCACTCTTCCGATTCGTAAGCTGCAGTCATATCGCCGCCGAGTCCGACCTCAACCATATCCGCAAAGCCCATCTGAAGAAGTGCATTCTTAATCGAGGCCATAGAGATATTCTCTCCGAACTGTCCCTCTGTTGCCGGCGCACACATGGCGATGACTTCTTTTCCCGCACGAATCTCACGGATCACATCCGTCAGATAAGACTTGGAAGAGATTGCTCCAAATGGGCAGGAATGGATACAATGCCCACATTGCACACATTTATTCTCGTCTATGATACACAAACCATCCTCGTCATAGGTAATTGCCCCCACCGGACACGCTTTTCGGCAAGGACGCTCTAAGTGCGCGATCGCGTTATACGGACAATTCTGGGCACACATACCGCACTCCTTACACTTGGCCGGATCGATATGTGTTCTGTGGTGTCCGACTGTAATCGCACCGAATTTGCAGGAATTCAGGCAAGCCTTACCCATACAGAGCCGGCAGTTATCCGTCACAACATAGGACTGGATCGGACATTCCTCACAGGCAGGATCTAAGACCTGAATAATGTTTTTGCTGTTCTCCTTCGCCGGCGTCGGATTCTTACCCATGGCAAGATTGATCCGCTGCTTAACAAGTTCCCGTTCCTTATAGACACAGCAGCGATAGGTCGCCTTCGGTCCCGGGATCAGCTTGTAGATCAACTTTTCCCGATAATCCTCATCCAACTCGTCATTCCATGCAAGCCGGGCAACCTCCTCTATAATCTTATGCTTAAAACTGACAATACCCTCGTCATTTGTGATCATATCACTCGTGCTCCTTTATATATGCTTATATTACTATCACCCTAATACCTGCTACGCCAGCTTCGCATCCAAGGTTTCCCTGATTGCCTTAATGAATCCCTCACTGGATAATGGTGTCGGATTCTCTAAAGAGGTGATCAATGCCAAATCCTTCGTCATCTTACCGGACTCGATCGTCTCTAAGGTTGCAGCCTCTAAGGCATCCGCAAATTTCTGTAATTCCGGAAGATTGTCTAATTCGCCGCGCTTTCTCAATGCTCCTGTCCATGCAAAGATAGTTGCTACAGAGTTGGTTGAGGTCTCCTCACCCTTTAAGTGCTTATAATAATGTCTCTGCACGGTTCCATGTGCAGCCTCATATTCATAATAGCCCTCCGGCGATACCAGAACCGAGGTCATCATAGCAAGTGAGCCAAAGGCGCTGGATACCATATCACTCATAACATCACCATCGTAATTCTTGCAGGCCCAGATGAATCCGCCCTTTGCCTTCATGACACGCGCTACCGCATCATCGATCAGCGTATAGAAATATTCGATACCGGCGGCCTGGAACTTGTCATCATATTCTGCGTCATAAATTTCCTGGAAGATATCCTTGAATCGATGATCATATTTCTTGGAAATGGTGTCCTTGGTTGCAAACCACAGATCCTGCTTGGTATCCAATGCATAATTAAAGCAGCATCTTGCAAAGCTCTCTATGGACTTGTCTGTATTATGTATGCCCTGAATAATACCGGCACCGGTGAAGGTATGGATCGTCTCACGAATCTCCGTTCCATCCTCTCCGGTAAATACCAGCTCTGCCTTCCCGGCAGAAGGAACCCGGATCTCCGAATTCTTATAGACATCCCCGTAAGCATGACGCGCAAGTGTGATCGGCTTTTCCCAGTTCTTGACACAAGGCTCGATCCCTTTTACCACGATCGGCGCACGGAATACCGTTCCGTCTAACGCTGCTCGAATCGTTCCGTTCGGGCTCTTCCACATTTCCTTTAAATTATATTCCTCCACTATTGCCGCATTCGGGGTAATGGTTGCACATTTTACGGCAACGCCATACTTCTTGGTCGCCTCGGCAGAATCGATCGTTACCTGATCGTTGGTTTCATTTCTATGCTCCAATCCCAGATCATAATATTCCGTCTTCAGATCAACATACGGAAGAAGAAGTTCATCCTTGATCATCTTCCATAAGATTCTTGTCATCTCATCTCCGTCCATCTCTACTAATGGGGTTGTCATTGTTATCTTGCTCATGCTGCTATCCTCCTGAACTTTGGTTTCTGTATTATGATATGACCACTCACATTGTAAGCACTCCATATTTGTTTGTCAAATCAGGGACCCGCTTCTCCATGTATCGATCAATCCTCATCCTTATATTCTTCTTGGCTGCTGTCTCCGCTGTCCTTGTCCCGCTTTTGGAAGACAAAGACTCCAATTAGGACAATCACCGATATGATCAGGATCACTGCCGCGATCCAGGGGCGAACCTTATCTCCGGTTACCGGTGAGAGAACCTGTGCCATCACTGCTGCTAACTGCATTTCATTCATTGTTCCTTACTCCTTTTCTTCTTCCTTGCTTTCTTAGTGCTTCCCTGCTCCTGCTCTTCCATGCGGATACGATCATAATACTGCATATAGAACATGATATATTCCTCTGTAATCAATTTGTGCTGATACAGAGACTGCAGTGTATTCTCGTACTCCTCCTGACCGACGCCGCTCGTGACATACCGCCGCAGGACATCATTCACCTTTGCCTGATACTCTTTCACACTGTAGATCTGCTCACGGAACAAGAGTCCCAGCTTGTAGATCTCCTTGAAATAATCATTGAACCGCACATCCCGCATTACGATATCATCCACCTCTAACCGTGGATTCAGCATGGAAATGACCGTCTTTGCAGAGGTATTCGTTACCGTCAGTCCATTCTCTAAGGCGAACAGGTTCTTATATATGACCGGACGGTGATTCTTATTGCCTTCATGATAGGTCGGAAGATACGGAGAAAATACCGTTCCAAGCATAGATTCCTTACGGAACTGCAGATATTCCTCCTTTGCCTGACAGATCACGCCCTTTTTGTAATACAGGCTGCCGGTCTTCGACATCGGAATGGTATATTGTCCTACCTCCTGACCGATCGTCAGGATATGCACCTGCCCCTTAGTGACCCACATATAAGCCGGAAGCTGCTTAATGCCTTTCTCTTCCCATGTATCGATCATGATCGTCTTATGGTCACGCTTCACCTTATATTTGTAAAATACCTGCTTCATGACGACTTCATCATATTCCATCAGCTCATCTTCGTCATGCTCTTCCTTGGATTTTTCCTTTTTCTCCTTAGATGATTTATCCTCCGATTCTGTTGCCTGTCTATCCTCCCCGGCTTGATCCTCTTCCTCATCCGATTCGTTCTCATCTATCTCTTTCCCGCTTTTCTCTTTATTCTTTTTTTGTTTCTTATTCTTCGTCTTTCCTTCTATATCCTTCTCGTCTTCGGGCAAATGGTCGATCTCCTCCGTCTCCGAATCCTCATTCATATCTTCCTCGGTATCCTCTGTCATTCGATCCGACTTCTCTGCCTTAGGAACTGCTGTTTTTTTCTGCTTCTTCTTCGGGCGTTCCGGTGCAGTCTCCTCATCCGGCTGATCCTCTTCCGTATCCTCCGTTATCTGTTTCTTACGGAACAGCCGCTCCCAGAAGGAAGGCTTCTCCGGTCCTTCAGCTTCCATATCAGGCTCCTCATCCGGCGACTCGGTATCCGCTGACTTTGCCTTCTGACTATCCCGCTTTGGCGCATCCACAGCTCCAACCACCAGATCACCATGTCTTACCGGCCGGTTCTCCGTCACAGCCTTCTGTTCCTGTGCATCCTTGCTCTCCTTCTGCGTCTGATCCTGCGTTTCATTTACATCAATATTATAATTCAGGATCAGAGCCACACCGCCGATCAATAGAACAACACCCACCAGAAACATCCAGATCACATTCGTGACGAACGCAGCAATAATAACCCCGATCCCAGCAAGAAATGCGACCGGAATTGCCAGAACATATAATCTTGTTGCCCATGTACCGTATCTAAGACCGGTGATAAATTTGTCCATATCAGCCTCATCGAAATATTGATTCGTTATGTCCGCGGAACATTAGTCCCCCTGCCCACAGACATAATAATTATATATTTTTTCGGAAATGATATCAACTATCTATAAGAAAATGAGAGAAAAAAACCGATACTAATACAGGATAATATTCTATATGCAAAAGATATTGGAGAATACTATGGCATTCATTAATTCGGTAACCTATACAAATGAAGATCAGTTCATGGAAGCGGTGGAACGCGCGAAGGCTGCCCATCAGATCCGTGAATCTGCAGCCAAAGAACAGCAGGCAGAAGCTGCAGGGCTGTCATTTCAGGAAATGCTTCAAAGAAGCTACGATACGCAGAACACGCAGGTTGCGATTGCCAATACACCGCAGACAAATCCTGCTTCTAATCCGCAGGCTTCTTCCAATGTACAAGCTTCTTCCGCCACTGCAAGCCGTTCAACAAGAACGCCTGCCGGAGCGGAGGCTTTGGATGCCTATTTCCAGAAAGCGGCAGACACCTATGGTATCTCCTCTGATGTATTGAAGGCTGTTGCCAAATTAGAATCCAATTATACCACTGACGTTGTATCCAGATCCGGTGCTGTCGGAGTTATGCAGTTAATGCCGGCAACAGCGGCTTATCTTGGCGTCACGAATCCTTATGACGCTGAGGATAATATAATGGGCGGCGCCAAGCTCCTGTCCCAGCTCTATTCCAAATATAACGGGAATCTGGACCTGACGCTTGCTGCATACAATGCCGGTTCCGGTGCCGTTGATTCCTACGGCGGCGTGCCATCCTATGCGGAAAGCTACGTTGCCAAGGTCAAGGCGAATCTCGGATTATAACGCTCCCATGCTATGACCGGTCATATTTCTTTCTGCAGCGATCTAGATGATGGTTCTGCAAGCAACGATCAATGATGATAATTCTGCATCCGAATCGCATACATATCTGCGTCCGCACGGTATTTGTGATAATCCTTCTCCTTCAGATCACCGGAAGCATGATACTTTTCCAATAATTCGATCAGCTCCTTCAGGGCTGTATGTGCAAGATCCTTATAATTATTAGACAGATTCATCTTAAGCTCGTTCTGCTTCGCTTCGATTTCCTTCTTAATTGCACGCTTGACCATGTAACTCCCTCCTTCATGTTCCTCTTGAACGGTTCCTGTTATCGGACCGATATCGTCCCCTCTCTCAATAAAACTTTTTATCATACAGAATGAGTTTTTGACACCTGTCCTATTCCATATTATAATTATATAGGAGAAATGTCAAAACAAAGACTACCTATGGGGAGGTATATGTATATGCAGTTAACATTTATCGGGGCAGATCATGAAGTAACCGGCAGCTGTCATTTTCTGGAAATCGGAGATACTAAGCTGACCGTGGACTGCGGCATGGAGCAGGGAGCCGACATCTATGAAAATGCGGAGCTTCCGGTTGCCGCTTCCGACATCGATATTGTACTTCTGACCCATGCCCATATTGACCACAGCGGATATCTTCCACTGTTATATTCACATGGCTTTCGCGGCACCATTTATTCTACCAAGGCAACCGCGGATCTATGCCAGATCATGCTTCGTGACAGCGCACATATTCAGGAAATGGAGGCAGAATGGAAGAACCGGAAGGCCAAGCGTTCCGGACTGCCGGAGGTGCAGCCGCTCTATTCCATTCAGGACGCGGAGAATGTCATCAAGCATTTCAAACCACTCGATTACGATACTATAGTTGAGATCGCAG
>CACZRT010000225.1 GCA_902783585.1 uncultured Lachnospiraceae bacterium
ATCTCGGTGTCTGTGCAAAGTGCTATGGTGCGAACATGGCTACCGGACCGCAGGTACAGGTTGGTGAAGCAGTTGGTATTATCGCGGCACAGTCCATCGGTGAGCCCGGTACACAGCTTACCATGAGAACATTCCATACCGGTGGTGTTGCGGGTGATGATATTACACAGGGTCTTCCTCGTGTCGAAGAGCTGTTTGAGGCACGTAAGCCGAAGGGACTTGCAATTATCGCGGAATTCGGCGGTACTGTAAGCATCAGTAATAATAAGATGAAGCGCGAGGTTATCATTTCTAACCAGGAGACCGGCGAGAGCAAGGCATATCTGATTCCGTATGGTTCTCGTGTTAAGGTGGAGGAAGGTCAGACCTTAGAGGCCGGTGATGAGCTGACAGAGGGTTCTGTAAATCCACATGATATCCTTAGAATTAAGGGTGTGCGTGCCGTACAGGATTATCTGCTGCGGGAAGTACAGCGTGTATATCGTCTGCAGGGTGTTGATATCAATGATAAGCATATTGAGATCATCGTTCGTCAGATGCTGAAGAAGATTAAGGTTGATGAGAGCGGCGATTCTGAGTATTTGCCGGGCAATCTCGTAGATGTTCTTGATTTTGATGAGATTAACGAGGCATTAGAAGAAGAAGGTAAAGAGCCTGCAAAGGGAACACAGTCGATCTTAGGTATTACGAAGGCTTCTCTTGCTACCGATTCCTTCTTATCAGCAGCCTCCTTCCAGGAGACCACTAAGGTTCTGACAGAAGCTGCAATTAAGGGCAGACGGGATGAACTGATTGGTCTGAAGGAGAATGTATTGATCGGTAAGCTGATTCCGGCAGGAACTGGTATGAAGCGGTATCGTTCTGTGAAGCTTGACTCTGAGGAATTCAATTTATCCGCTACATCGATGGGTGAATATGAAGATGTAGAGTATACTTCGGAAGATGAAGATCAGAATGATGTAGTAGCAGTAACCGAGTCAGAAGACGAGGGTAATGCAGAAGAATAATAAGATGATGATATCCCCAGAGGCATTCTGGGGATATTTTCATTATCGCAGAGCCGCCGAAAGGAAGCATGTGCAGCTTGAAAGATAGTATAAATGGACGAATGATTATAAGGGAAGGTGTACCTATATATGAAATTAATATCATGGAATGTGAATGGCCTTCGGGCGTGTGTCGGCAAGAATTTCATGGAGGAGTTTGAAAAGCTGGATGCGGATGTGTTCTGCCTGCAGGAGACGAAGCTGCAGGAGGGACAGATCGAGCTTGATCTGCCGGGCTATTATCAATATTGGAATTATGCGGAGAAGAAGGGATATTCGGGCACGGCGATCTTCACGAAACGGGAGCCGATTGCGGTCACCTACGGAATCGGGATCAAGGAGCACGATCATGAGGGACGTGTGATCACACTTGAATATCCGGAGTATTATATGATCACGGTCTATGTACCGAATTCTCAGAATGAGCTGACGAGACTATCCTATCGTATGGAGTGGGAACGGGATTTTCTTAGTTATATTAAGCATTTGGAGGAGAATAAGCCTGTCATCTATTGCGGAGATCTGAATGTGGCGCATAAGGAGATCGACCTGAAGAATCCGAAGACCAATCATCATAATGCGGGCTTTACGGATGAGGAACGCGATTGCTTTACCAGGGTATTGGAAAGCGGCATGATCGATACCTTCCGGTATTTCTATCCGGATCAGACCGATATCTATTCCTGGTGGTCATATCGATTCCATGCAAGAGAGAAGAACGCCGGATGGCGGATTGATTATTTTATCGTGTCTGAGAGCCTGAAGGATCGCTTGGTGGATGCGAAGATCCATACGGATATCATCGGATCGGATCATTGTCCGGTGGAGCTGATGATCAAGGATTGACAGAGCACGACAATACCAGGTTGAAATGCAGAATTAGATAGTAATACAGATCCAGACCGATAAACAGAGATTGGTATTATCGTGATCAGCAGATAGTTTGATTAATCGGGAGAATTACGACAGAAATCAGGGACTGACATTGGAAGATCAAAAAGTCAGAAAAGACGATATAGATAACAAAGAAAAGAAAGATAAGAAAGAAGTCGATATGCTTCATGGCCCGCTTGCTATGAAGCTTATCCTGTTTGCGCTGCCGCTTGCCTTGAGCAGTATCTTACAACAGCTGTTCAATTCGGCGGATGTGGCGGTGGTCGGACGGTATGCGGGCAGTGACGCGCTGGCGGCTGTCGGAGCCAATGTTGCGAATGTCGGGGTATTTGTGAATCTGATGGTGGGCGCTTCGGCGGGACCGAATATCGTGATTGCGAATATGATCGGGACCGGTAAACGGGATGAGGTGTCGAAGGCAGTGCATACGATCATGACCATGGCGATCCTTGGGGGACTGCTGTTGATGGGAATCGGTATGGCGATCGCGCGTCCGCTGCTTTTAAGCACCAACACGCCGGCGGGGATTCTGAGCGCGGCAGAGCTCTATCTAAGAGTGTATCTGATCGGGATACCATTTATACTGATCTATAACTTTGGTTCGGCAATCCTTCGGAGTATCGGGGATACCAAGCGGCCGCTGTATGTGATGCTGATCTCCGGCGCGATCAATGTGGGGCTGAATCTGCTGTTCGTGATCGGCTTCGATATGGAGGTATTGGGAGTTGCCGTCGCGACGGTAATATCCAATGTGCTAAGCGCCGGAATGATCGTGTTGATCTTGATACGGGAGCAGGGAATGATCCATCTGGATTTTCGCAAGCTGCAGCTTAACCGGCTGTATGCAGGGCGTGTGATCCGGTTTGCGATCCCTTCCGGAATACAGGGAATGGTGTTTTCCGTCTCGAATATCTTCGTGCAATCCGGAATTAATGTGTTTGGTGAGGATGCGATCGCGGGATCTTCCGCGGCGCTGAACTTTGAATACTTTACCTATGCGATATCCGCCGCATTTGCACAGGGGACCGTGACCTTTACCAGTCAGAACTACGGCGCGGGCAGGTATGACAGGTGCCGCAGGATCTTCTGGCTGACACTTGCGGAAGGGATAGGATTTACAGCACTGCTCTGTGCGGTCTTTGTAATCTTTCGGATTCCGTTTGTACGGATCTATACAACCGATGACGCGGTGATCCGGTATGCGCTGATCCGTATGATGCGTGTGATGGCATTGGAGGCGATCACGGCAACCTATGAGGTTGGGGCGGCTTCCCTCCGGAGCATGAACTATGCCATTATTCCGGTGGTGCTTACGATCCTTGGAACGGTTGGCTTCCGGATTGTGTATATATACACCGTCTTTCAGCATTTCCATACCTTTGAGCAGCTGATGATCGTCTATCCGGCTTCTTGGATCTTCACCGGAGCGCTGATGTTGATCTTCTACGCGATCATTGTCAGCAAACGGCTTCCGAAGACGCAGGCGGAGTAAGGAATAAGGATGAAGAAAAGCCATTATTGAAACCATTTGTCAGATACTATATAATAGATGAAGTGGGCACGACGGGCTCATGGATAGAGGATATTACCGGCAGAAGGATAAGGGAGATACATTTCATGGCAGAGAATTATATTATGATCAATGATATCATGGAAGAACATCATGCCCGCATGCAGAATCTGCGCAAGTATTATCCTTTTTTTGTTTTAAATGAGACGACCTTTACGCAGTATAAGGACGGAAAATACAGCTTTCTGGATATGGGCTATATTACGATGGCAAGCTTACGGTTCTTCATCAATGAGAATCAGTTCAATGAGCGGGCTGTTACCTATGAGGAATATGAGAGCTTCTTATCGGAGCTGCTTCGGAGAGATTTTGATCTGAGCTTTGATGAGGAACAGATTGATAGTGCACAGGAAGAAATAGGCAGTAGTATTGATGAAGAGAAAGCACTGATCTCTTATATCTTCGAGAAGCTCAAGAATGACGGCCGGCCGTTTGAATTCCATTTCTTCGATCCGGAGGATAAGAAGCAGAAGGTTACCAGAGTCCGTCTGATTGAAAATGAGATCGTAGACGGAACCGTGGAATATAAGATTACCGCGGAAGGGATCGAGTTCTACTTAGATACGAAGGAGATCAAGGATGAGAGCAAGATCAGTGTGGAGCAGCTGCTTTTGGAGAAGATGATTACTGCGAAGAATTTCAGCGGCGGTATCGAGGTGGTACGCCGGATCAACAGTGAGGTACATCGCCTGACAGCAAGAAAAGAAGCTGTTGTAGAGCTGCTGTCACATGATGTATTTGCCGGCGCCAAGGCCAGCGAAGAATATATGACGACCGTTGCCAAATGGTTTGACGAGGAGCAGAAGCTGTTCATGAAGAATAAAGCCCTGATCGAGCAGACGCTGGCAAAGGCTTCCTTAGATAACGACAGCAGGCAGTCGAATACCGCATTTTATAAATCTTTGGAGGAGATCAGCAAATTAGAGACAGAGCTTAAGAAAACCATTCACCGGCACGGGGAGTTGATCCGGGAAACCATTGAATTACAGAATATCGCCGACAAGGTGATTCATCAGGAGAAGTTAAAGCAGCTGCGAAATGTCTTTGATTTTGACGCAATTCTGAAAACACTGATGCGGCAGAATGATCCCGCGGCTATGAGTTATCTCTTATCCCCGCTCATGCAGCCGAAGATCACGAAGCAATTCGCCTTAGAACAGATCGACCATATGCTGACTCTCCGGTCCGAGAACGAGGACAAGGGGGAGCAGATCGTTAAGGAGAATGTAGATCGGGATTTCTTATATGAGGATGAGTTGGAGGATCAGCGGATTGCGCATAATATGGGGCGGATCTTCTATGAGCTTTGCGACCAGCTGACCAAGAAGCCGGCTATCGAGTTAAAGGAATTCAGCGCCATATTAGAGATCAAGTATGGAGAAGATTTCTTGAAGAATGGGGATTATTATTCCTTTCTGACACATGTTGCCCAGAAGTCGGAGTACTCCATTCAGACGCTCTATGAGAAGCCGGAAACCTTCTTAGAGAATCAGGTCATTGAATCATGGAAGGAAGACGAGCGGGAGCGGTTTTGGGATCTTCAATTCACACTTACCTTCCTGCCGGAGGAGGAGATACCATTTACTATGCAGCGTAAGGCTGTCGAAGAAGGTCAACAGGAGACGGAGAAAGAGACGGCTCGGGAAAATGTGGAATTTTATGTAACGAATATCAAGTTTGAGAATCATACGAGGTAACGATCATGGACAGTCGTAATTTGAATAAAGCACTGGATATATACAGCAAGCTCATGATGGGGGCGCAGGTGAAACGCAAGGACGCAGACACCGGAGCACTCTATGAGGAATACTTCGCGAATGCGGAGGTATACGAGATCTTAAATCAGCTTTTGAAGAAACTGAATCTACATATATATGAATACAAGGACTGTCTGTATCTGACGCCGGGAGAGAATAATCGGGTATTCGGCTACAGCAACGAAGAACTGAAACGTCTGATCGGACTTCGGTATAATCGGGAGCTGTACCTTGGCTATTATGTGATCTATCAGATTATTCTCCTGTTCTATCCGGATTCCGCGTCTTATCAGTTCCGCGAATATATCCGGTTAGAGGAGATCGTGAAGGAGGTTACTTCCTCTCTTGCGGTAATCACGCAGGATCTGAGTGTGTATGCCATGGAGGATATTGAGGAGAACAGCTTCCAGACGGTAGCGCTTCTTTGGGAGGAGCTGCCGATGGTGACGGGTGAGGATCGGGATCAGCTGCGGGCGTCCAGAGCGTCCCAGATGGGCTTTGTGAAGCTGATGATCCAATTCCTGATGTCACAGGATCTGTTTGTAGAGGTAAATGGAAGATATTATCCGACGGATCGGCTGAATGCGCTGACAAGACAGTATTTCGAAGAATACCGTGGAAGGATATATGAAATCATTCAAGGAGGACAGTCACATGCCGAGCATTAACCGGATTCGAGTCAATAATGTGAAATATAACTTCGGCACACAGCAGTATGATGATTTTGTCATGCGCATGTACGGGCGCAATACGCTGTATGATCTTGCAAACGGCGGCGGTAAGAGTATCCTTATGCTGCTCCTTCTGCAGAATCTGATCCCGAACTGTACCCTTGATGATAAACAGCCGATCGAGAAGCTGTTCCGTACCGGAGGCGGTAATACGACCATTCATTCTCTGGTGGAATGGAAATTAGACGAGACCGATCAGAAGGATGGCTATCGCTATATGACGACCGGTTTCTGTGCGCGCAAGGCCAAGGATTCGCCGGACGAAGAAGAGGGCGGCAAGGAATATGCGTCGGTGGAGTACTTTAATTATGTGATCTTTTACCGGAATTATAATGACAATGATATCGTGAATCTTCCGCTGTCTAAGGATGGAGAGCGGGTAAGCTATAGTGGTCTGAAGACGTATTTGAAGGAGCTGGCTCACCGGGATATGAATCTTGATATTCATATCTTTGAGCGGAAGGGAGAGTATCAGCGTTTCATTGCCAAATACGGCCTATATGAGAGCCATTGGGAGATCGTGCGCGGAATTAACAAGACAGAAGGACATGTGCGGACGTATTTTGAAACGAATTACCGGACAGCAAGAAAAGTGGTAGAGGATCTTCTGATCGAGGAGATCATTGAGAAGGCATATCTGACGAAGATCGATGAGAATAACGGAACCGATGATATGGCAAGAACACTGCTGGATATTAAGGATAAATTAGTGGAGCTTGCCAAGAAGAAGCGGGAGATCACGGATTACGATAATCAGACAGAGCTGCTTCATGTCTTAGAGGCAAGAGTCGCTTCCTTTCTGGATATCTATGAGGAACAGCAGAAGCAGCGGGATAATATTGCGAGTGTCTATGTGACCGGCGAATCTTTCATGCAGGAAAGCAGTAAGAACATGGAGACCTTAGAGACCAGCCGGGAGAAGCAGTTAGAGGCGATGAATGCGATCCGTGTTATGCTGGAATCCTTGAAGATCAAACGGGAACAGATCAGGTTGGAGAATATATATACGGAAATCCGACATCATCAGGAGGAGCTTGTGACAGAAGAGGATCTGCTCACAAAGTGCCGGGATGAGCTGAATCGGAAGGAGAGTATGAATGACTATCTCGAATATCGTAAGGAGCAGGCGGAGAAGGAAGAAAATGAGGCCGTGATCGAGGCGAGCCTTCATCAGAATGAAGATCAGCTGCAGGAATTACAGGAGCTTGCTGCCGAGAGACATCGCCGGGACGAAGAAGAGCTTTCCGGTCTTACGATCATTTCCGAACAGGAGGAGAAGGCACTGAATGAGGCGCGTGAGGAGGCAGAGCGGTCCGAGCGTCTGCTGCGGGAGGCAGAGATTGCAAGAGCGGTAGCGGATAATGAAAGAAACCGGCTGAAGGATACCTATCAGACGCAGATCAAGGAAATGCAGGAGCTGAGACAGGGGCTTGAAGATCATACCTTCCTTGACGCAGAGGATATTCAGGTTTCCTTAGATGAGAGAAAGAGCAGTCTTCAGAAGGAGATGGAGCAGGCGCAGGAGCAGATCGCGCGGAAACAGCAGGAGCTGCGTGCCTGTGATGAGGAGCTTGTAAGTAAGCAGCAGTTACTTACCAATGCCAAACAGGAATCAGATAAGATCGAGGAGAACCGGAAGACCTATCAGGACAAGAAGGACGCTCTGACCAAGATCTTGACGATCTATGAGCCGGATCTTAAGGCGCAGACCTTCCGTGAGCTGTCCGGCTCCGGATATGATCTGCTTGCGGAGAATGCAGATCAGGCAGGGAATTATAAGAGCGCGGAATGGTTAAGCAACGAGGATCTGAGCCGGCTGCTTGCCGCAATCCAGAATCGTTATCTGCAGAATATTACGCTGATCGCCAATAAGAAGGCTCAGCTGTCAGCGGATGAGGGGCGGCTGGAGGCATGGAAGGAAGGACGTCTGATCCTTCCGACAGAGGCCGCGTCCAAGGTGAAATATTATATCGAGAGCCGACATGGAATCTCAGCCGTATATGGTATGGATTATCTTGCCATGCAGGACGAGGAGTATAAGAAGGAGCTGCTTTCCAAGCACCCGCTGCTGCCGTACGGGCTACTTGTAGAGGATTATGATACGCTCATGACAGACGGTAAGCTGCGGGAATTAAAGCTGCAGGACGGATTTGTCCCGATTTATAATCAGGCGGTGCTGGATCAGGTATCCGGTGATACGGACAGCGGGCTTGTTATGTTCATCAAGCGGGAAAAGGACGCATTTCTGGATACGGAGGCATTGGCAGAGGAGGAACGGAGCCTGCGGGAGAGCAATGAACAGCTCCGGATGGAATTGGAACGCCTGTATGAAATGAGCCGCACCTATCAGGAGGACAGTGAATTCGTTCTTGGACTGCAGGGCATGGCAATCTTAGATGCCGAGAAGAGAATGCTCGTATTGGAGGATACGATCCGCGAGCAGACAGCGGTCCTTCAATCACTGAATGAACGTAGGCAGACGCTGAACCGCGAACTGACGGAAGCACATGACGCTTATCAGTCCTGTCAACAGACATACTATACCTATCTCACGGAAAGCGGGACCTTAGATGCGATCCGCCGTTTGTCCGTGAAGCTTGTTGAGACGGAGGAGGAGCAGAAGGCAAGCGATACGGAGCTTCGGCGGTTACAGGCAGAGGTTATGAAATATGAGCAGGAGGTTATCCAGAAACGTTCCTCCTTACGCGAACACGAACATCGTCTGGAAACGATCCAAATAACCCTGAAGGAACGAAGGGCAGACTGGGAGCAGTATTATAAGAGCTATTATGATGAGACGGTTGCGGCAGGTGAACAATACCGGAAGTTGAGCGGTCAGGAGCTGGACGCAAGATTCAAAGCCTTACATACGGTGTTCTCAAAGGCAACGATCGTGTTGGAGGATAAGCGCCGTTTGACGAATACCTTACAGTCTTCCATGGAACGGTTGATGAAGGCGATCCTTCGCCGCGGAATAACCATGGAGGAATTGCAGAACTTAGAGGAGGAGCATAAGCTGTACTCTGTGACCGAGCAGGAGCTTAACGATATTGCGGGCGAAGTGGATCATGTACTGAAACGTGTCGAACAGTTAAAACGCGATATGGAAAGTAGGCGTGAAGATGCAATCCGGTTAGAGGGTAGTATCGCGCAGGCCATTCTTACCATGGAAGAACGGTATGGGTCTTACGAGGCACCGGACGTTTTAGGAGAACATCTGGAGGATAAGCTTCATCAGGAGGAGGCTTCCCTTGCCAAGCTGGAGGAGGCATATCAGATTTCTGAGAAGGAGTACCAGAAATACCATAAGGAATACGCAATCATGCAGGAGCTGTATAAGGATGTGAAGCGTATTATCGATGTGAATGAGATCGATCTGACAGAAGCGCATGTGCTGTCGATCGAGCCGGATGAGCTGCGGGCAGCCTTTGAATTAAGCCTTAAGAGCTATGATAAGAGTAATAAGGAATTAGAACGTGCGAGACAGGAGCTGCAGCGATATAAGGGACAGACGGCGCAGGCGATCATGGAAATGCAGGCCTTTGAGCTGGCGCAGACCATTCGCGACGATATTGACATTCCGAAGAACTACGGAGAGGCGAAGGAACTGAAGGACAGTATCCATTCTATGAGCCATGTGATCGAGCTGGAAAAGGAGCGGATCGCCAAGAGTATCGAGGATATGCAGTTCATCAAGGACAGCTTTGAAAAGCAGTGTGTGGAGCGCTGTCAGGATGTGAAAAATGAGTTGGAGAAGCTGCCGAAGCTCTCGAAGATCATATTAGCCGGCGAGCCGATCCAGATGGTAGGACTGACGATCCCGTATGTGAAGGACGAATTCGTAGAACAGCGGATGTCAGACTATATCGATGAGGTCGTATCCGGCGCAGACCGTTATGAGAATCAGGCAGAGCGGATCCGCTATATTCGCGGCAAGCTGGAATTAAAGCGGCTGTTCAGCGTGATCGTAACGGATATGAATAATATCAAGCTGACCCTGTATAAGCGGGAGCGTATTAAGGAGCAGAGCCGCTATCTTAAGTATGAGGAGGCGGTCGGAAGTACCGGACAGTCACAGGGTATCTACATTCAATTTCTGGTGGCGGTCATCAACTATATCTCCGGCCTGTATTCGCCGAACGTGGATAACGACAAGCTGATGAAGACGATCTTCATTGATAATCCATTTGGTGCGGCCAAGGATGTGTATATCTGGGAGCCAATCTTTGCAATGCTTGCAACTAATCATGTGCAGCTGATCGTTCCGGCCAGAGGGGCAACCCCTGCGATCACGGCAAGGTTTGATGTGAATTACATTCTCGGTCAGCAGATGGTGGGCAAGCGCCAGCAGACCGTGGTGGTGGACTATCGCAGCCAGGTAGAGCAGGAGGAGCTGGAGTACCGGAATCTGGAATACGATCAGGTGAGCTTTGATTTTATCTGATCTGTTGTTACGCCGGTATAAGAGGTTGGGAACCGATTCGTCGTTACTGATGATTCGAAACGAATTGGACATGATCAAAAAATTTGATTATTAGAAGCGAGGAGTGGATATTATAAATATTTAATTGACACTATAATACGTATTTGCTATAATGAAAAAGTGTTCAAAGAATCTCTTTTTATCACTATATAGCCGAAGTAGAGATTGTAATTGTTGCCTGACGGAACAAAATATAGTATTATAGGTGTTGGTAAAATGGATTTATTATTAGAGGAAAACAGCCTTAGGTTATTGCTGGAGCAAAAGCGAAGGTATATCGGACGTAAGGAACTGGGAATACCGGATATTATTGCTGGAATTACAACATTTATTTCAGCATATACAGCTGCTTATAAGGATTATGGTTTTGTATCCGGTAATTGGATAAAGCATGTCTTGGAAATAGCCGGAGTAGGATTGGTCGTATGGGGGATATATGCTATGATCAAGAATCAAAAGGATAATTATTCTGCTGAGGATTTGTATCAAGATATGAAACAGATGAATGTGATTCAACACCAATTTTCAATTGTTGTTTTAAAAGATACATTTCATAAGTTTCCGAATCATTATTTGTTGTATTATGATGAAAGGTGGAATTGTCGTTTTTTCTTTAACTACAAAACCCAGGATAATGATGAGGATAATATTCTCAATCGATTATCGAATGAATTACATATTAAGAGAGATGCTCTTTCAATCCAGTATTGTAGTTCTGTGATACAACGAAAGTATTCAGTAAGCCACGATGAAGATCGAACGTACAATCATCGATTGTATCGTGTAGATGTCAAGAAATATCCTGAGTTATTAAAGAAGACAGAGTTTGAAATAGATGGGCGTAAGTTTTACTGGATGACTTTGGATGAGATGGAACAGGATAAGGATATTCAGGAAAAGAATCTGGATGTAGTACATTATATTCGAGATCAAATCGGATAAATGATTATAAAAGCGAGGTAGTAACAATGGAAGAATTCAAGCCGATCAAGGAAGGAAAAGTACGTGAGATTTATGACAATGGAGACAGCCTGATCATGGTTGCAACAGACCGGATCAGCTGCTTTGATGTGATCTTACATAATACGGTAACGAAGAAGGGAACGGTATTAACGCAGATGTCAAAGTTCTGGTTCGATATGACCGAGGACATTCTGCCAAATCATATGATCTCTGTTGATGTGAATGATATGCCGGAATATTTCCGTCAGCCGCAGTTTGACGGCAACAGTATGATGTGCCGGAAGCTTGAGATGCTTCCGATCGAGTGTATCGTGCGTGGCTATATCACGGGAAGCGGCTGGGCAAGCTATCAGAAGGATGGTACCGTGTGCGGGATCACACTTCCGGAGGGTTTGCAGGAATCGGATAAGCTTCCGGAACCGATCTATACACCTTCAACCAAGGCTGAGATCGGGGATCATGATGAGAATATCTCCTATGAGCAAAGTGTTGCACATCTTGAAAAGTTCTTCCCGGGTAAGGGGGAGGAGTATGCAGCCAAGCTTCGGGATTATACCATTGCGCTATATAAGAAATGTGCGGATTACGCATTAGAACGTGGTATTATCATTGCCGATACGAAGTTTGAATTCGGACTGGACGAGGACGGTAATATTGTTCTTGGTGATGAGATGCTCACACCGGACAGCTCCCGCTTCTGGCCGGCAGAGGGTTACAAGCCGGGCAAGAGTCAGCCTTCCTTTGATAAGCAGTTCGCCCGTGACTGGCTGAAGGCAAATGAAGGACATAACTGGACCCTTCCGCAGGATATCGTGGATAAGACGATCGAGAAGTATCTGCAGGGCTATAAGCTGCTGACAGGGAAGGATCTGTAAAGGACGTCTTTGATGTAACAGTGTTTTGAATGAATTATAGAAAGACGAAAGTATGATCAATTCATGCTTTCGTCTTTTTATTTCTTCCTAAATAAGATATAATGGTTTACATGAATTATATGCATATAGGAGGATCTATCGTGGATCATTTTGAATTAGTATCGGAATTCGAACCGACCGGCGATCAGCCGCAGGCGATTGCAGAGCTTGTGACGGGGTTTAAGGAAGGGAATCAGATGGAAACCCTGCTTGGCGTGACCGGATCGGGCAAGACATTTACGATGGCGAATGTGATCGCGGCACTGAATAAGCCGACGTTGATCATGGCACATAACAAGACACTGGCGGCTCAGTTATATAGCGAATTCAAGGCATTCTTTCCGCATAATGCCGTGGAGTACTTTGTATCTTATTATGATTATTATCAGCCGGAGGCGTATGTACCGTCTACGGATACGTATATTGCCAAGGATTCCGCCATCAATGATGAGATCGATAAGCTGCGTCACAGCGCGACGGCAGCATTGATTGAGCGGCGGGATGTGATCGTAGTATCCTCGGTGTCCTGTATCTACGGTATCGGCGATCCGGAGGATTATGAGGAAATGATGTTGTCCCTGCGTGTAGGAATGACCAGAGACCGGGATGACGTGATCCGTGATCTCATTAACATCCAGTATGAGCGGAATGAAATGGACTTTAAGCGTGGAAGCTTCCGGGTAAAGGGCGATGTCTTGGAGATTATTCCGGTGTCAACCTTTGATGACGCGATCCGCGTAGAATTCTTTGGCGATGAGATCGACCGGATCGTAGAATTCGATCCGCTGACGGGAGAGATCAAGCGGTCGCTGAACTTTACCTGCATTTTCCCGGCGTCACATTATGTGGTGGCAAAGGAGAAGATGGATCGGGCGATCGTGGAGATTGAGAAAGAATTAGAAGAACGGGTGAAATATTTTAAGGATCGGGAGAAGTTGATCGAGGCACAGCGGATTGCCGAGCGGACGAATTTTGATATGGAGATGCTTAGAGAGACCGGATTCTGTTCCGGAATCGAGAATTACTCCAGACCGCTTGCCGGAAGGGAGCCGGGGGCAACACCGAGCACCTTACTTGAGTTCTTCAAGGATGATTTTCTCCTGATTATTGATGAGTCCCACATGACCGTTCCGCAGATCCGGGGAATGTATTTTGGCGACCGGTCCCGTAAGCAGACACTGGTGGATTATGGTTTCCGGCTGCCGTCGGCGCTGGATAACCGACCGCTTAATTTTGAGGAATTTGAATCCAAATTAGATCAGGTGCTCTTTGTATCGGCAACGCCGGCGGAATATGAAGCGGAGCATGAGATGCTGAGAGCCGAGCAGATTATTCGTCCGACCGGTTTGTTGGATCCGGTTATTGAGGTGCGTCCGGTGGAGGGACAGATTGATGATCTGATCTCCGAGGTCAATAAGGAGGCAGAGCTTGGGCATAAGGTACTGGTAACGACTCTGACGAAGCGTATGGCGGAGGATTTGACCGATTATATGAAGGATGTCGGCGTGAAGGTGAAATATCTGCATTCGGATATTGATACCTTAGAACGGATTGAGATTGTCCGGGATCTTCGATTGGGAGTCTTTGATGTGCTGGTGGGTATCAATCTTCTGCGGGAGGGACTGGATATTCCGGAGGTGACACTGATCGCAATCTTAGATGCGGACAAGGAGGGGTTCTTGCGGTCAGAGACTTCCCTGATTCAGACAGTAGGACGGGCCGCCCGCAACAGCGAGGGACGTGTTATCATGTATGCAGATACCATCACCGGATCGATGGATGCGGCAATTACCGAGACGAACCGCCGCCGTGAGATTCAGGATGCTTATAACAAAGAGCATGGTATTATTCCGAAGACCATTGAGAAGGAGATTCGGGACGTCATCAGCAATGAGAATAATCTGGAGGAACTGGAACCTGAGACGAAGGAAGTAGAATCCATGACACGCAAGGAACTCGAGGAGGCGATTGCGTTAAAGACAAAGAAGATGAATCAGGCGGCAGCAGATCTGAACTTCGAGGCAGCAGCAGTGCTGAGAGATGAATTGAAGGAACTGAAGATCACACTGCGGGATTATGATTCGTAGAGATATGGAATGTGAGTGGAAAACCAGAACATAAGAACTCGCCGGAATAAAAGAAATAGAGGAAAAGGATGATGTTCCATGAATATATTGAAAGGCTAATACAGCAGTTATCCCTTGATTATAATTGTAATCCGGAGGATCTCCGGGCAAAGGAGAATATCCTTACACTCCCTGCACTGAATGAGGGAAGAAGGAGTTACAGTTCCGGCAAACCATTTTTGGAAATGGTGACGCTTGGCGGTAACACAGTCATAATGGCGGATGAATGCCTGCATGAGTTCCTGCACGGCTTAATCAGGGATACAGAAGGACACCGCCTGTTTGAATTTGAGAAGCTTACGATCATCAATGAAGAACTGAGACGATATGGATATCAAATGAATCCGACGCATCATATGTTCCTACCTTGCCGTAATGTTGAGGTTGATGAGCGTTTTCGGGTGAAGTGGCTATATGATGACGAGATAAGTCCATTTTACGGCAATCCACAGTTCCCGAATGCAATCGCTTATCCGGAGCAATGTCCTGTGCGGCCTGACAGAATGGCTGTCGTTGCGGTTGATGGAGATACTATCATGGGTATGGCAGGCTGCTCTGAGGATGCACCGCATTGGCAGCAGATTGGAATTGATACTTTGCCGGTTTACCGTTCACGGGGGATTGGATCCTATCTTGTGACATTACTGAAGAATAAGATCATCGAGATGGGTGACATTCCTTTCTATGGCACGGCAGCAGCCAATATCCGGTCGCAAACGATCGCGCTTAACAGTGGATTTCGACCTGCCTGGGTGGAAACCGAGGCGGTGAGAATCGAAAAATGAAGCTCTGTTTCCTGTTTTGTTTGTCCTAACTGTGGGCATATAGAACTTCAGTCAGATAATCCGAAAGGCTTGCAAATAGAATAGCAACTTCTTGATTTGAAGGTTGACATAGTCGTACGACTATATATATAATAGAAATAACAGTATATAGTCGTACGGCTATATACATCCAGCGATAGTGCTCCTTAATATATGAATGGCAGGTTAATATGAAAGTAGGTAATGTTAAAACATTTGGTGAAATAATCAAGAAACAAAGAAAAAAGCTTGGTTATACACAGAAATATATCTGTGAAGTTTGTGGTATTAGCGCCAGTTACATTTCGGATCTTGAAAATGGTAAAACTACGATAGAACTTGGTAAGGCCATTTATCTTGCGAACCTTCTTGGGATAGATATTGAAATGAGTGAGAGGGGATCGTGAATGAATAACTATTTGGTCTATATGGAAATCATGGGCTCTTATCATATAGTAGGTTCTATTTCGGGAAACAGCTTTCGTGATGCTGCTTTTCAGTATTCTGTAGAATATATGAATTCTGAAAACAGTAAGCCGATTTCTGTGTCACTGCCTTTGACAGAGCAGGCATTTTCTCCGGAAAAAACAAGAATTTTTTTTGAAGGATTACTGCCGGAAGGTTTTTCCCGGAGTGCGGTTGCCAATTGGATAAAAACGGATGCAGAAGATTATCTTACCATTCTGGCAGTTCTTGGAAGAGAATGTATAGGAGCTCTAAAGATCGTGAAAGAAGGAGAAGATTCGGATCATGCCGGATATAAGCTTCTTACTGTGGATAGAGTGAAAGAGCTTGCATCAGAAGGTGCTGCAAAATCTACACAGATGTTGATGGAATCTCATTTATCATTGGCAGGAGCATCTGGAAAAGTAGGACTCTATTATGATGTAGATAACGATGAGTGGTATCTTCCGGAAGGCGTTGCACCAAGTAATTATATAGTAAAGCAAAGCCATGTAAGACTTTCTGGAATCGTTCTCAATGAACAGCTTTGTATGCTTACGGCCAGAGAACTGGGAATAGATGTTCCGAATAGTTTTATATTAAATACCGGAAAAGGAACAGATTCAGAAATACTTTTTGCAACTGAACGTTATGATCGAATTACGAATTCAAAAAAAAGAATAGATGGATTACAAGTACCTTTCAGACTGCATCAGGAAGACTTTGCACAAGCTCTTGGAATTCCTTCGAGTCAGAAATATGAGACTGAGAAAAAGGGATATCTAAGTAAAATGTTCAGACTAATAAGAGAATATGCTGCTGATCCGTTGACTGAACAGATAAAACTATGGAAGAGGATATGTTTTAACGTTCTTATAGGAAATGGAGATGCTCATATAAAGAATTATTCTCTATTATATAATGAGAATTTAAGGAAGATAGAATTAGCGCCGGCATATGATATCGTCTGTACAAGATGTTATCATCTGAGAGATGAAATGAGTATGTATATTGGTGATGAAATAGATTTTAATAATATCGGACGAAGTGCATTTATAACCGCTGCAGTTGAAGTGGGACTTACAGAACGAATGGCATTAAAAATATTGGATGAAGTTGCGGATGGTTTTGAAGCGGCTCTGGAAAGAGCATCCGATCTTCTTGAAGAAACAGCACTACCAGGTGTTGAGATATTAAAGAATAATATTATGAAATCTTGTGGGTATTATCATATTCGGTAGGCAGGTATCCAATATTTGGAGGACTATGACCTAGATGTCATACATAATAGATGCAGTTCCTGACGGACATAGAGAGGATGGGGAGACGATCTATGATACGGTGAGAAACATACAAGTATAGAAGGGAGTCAAGAAGTTATGCAGTACAGAAAAGACAAAAACGGAGAAGAACTATCCATTCTTGGATTCGGATGTATGCGGTTTACCAAGAAGGGTAACAGCATTGACATCGACAAGGCGGAGCAGGAGATTATGGCGGCATATCATGCCGGTGTGAATTATTATGATACCGCCTATGTGTATTCCGGAAGTGAGGTGACAATCGGTGAGATCTTCGAGCGGAATCATATCCGGGAAAAGATCAAGATTGCAACCAAGCTGCCGCAGTATATGATCAGCAACCGCGCAGCGATTGACCGGTATTTTGATGAGGAACTGTCACGGCTTCGAACTACATATGTCGATTATTACCTGATGCATCATCTGACGGATATTGCGCAGTGGGAACGGTTAAAGCAGATTGGAATTATGGATTGGATTGCCGAGAAGAAGGAGGATGGCAGCATCCGGAATATCGGATTTTCTTATCATGGGAATACGGATAATTTCCTGAAAATACTGAATGACTATGATTGGGATTTTACGCAGATTCAGTATAACTATCTGGATGAGGTGACACAGGCAGGTGTAGATGGACTCAAAGCGGCTGCAGGGAAAGGAATCCCGGTTATCATCATGGAACCGCTTCGCGGCGGCAAGCTCGTCAATATGCTGCCGGAGGGTGCTAAGAAAGCGATGAAGGACAGTGGACGCGAGTGGTCGCCGGCAGAGTGGGGATTCCGCTGGCTGTATAATCAGCCGGAGGTGACAGTCGTTCTGTCCGGTATGAATTCGGTAGAGATGGTGGACGAGAATTGTAAGATTGCATCGGATGCAGAGGCCGGACATATGACAGAACAGGATTTTGCAGCCTTAGAGGTGGTTAAGCAGAAGATCAAGGAGAGTGAGAAGGTTGGTTGTACCGGCTGCCGGTATTGTATGCCATGTCCGAAGGGAGTCGATATACCGGGTACATTCCGCTGCTATAATGCAATGTATACGGAGTCCAAGCGTGAGGGGCGGTTTGAATTCGCGCAGACAGTGGGACTGACCAAGGAACCGGCATTTGCATCGCAATGTATTGAATGTGGGAAATGTGAGCAGCACTGCCCACAGAATATTCCGATTCGTGAGAAGCTAAAGGAGGCAGATAAAGCTCTCCGTCCGCTTCCGTTCAAGGTTGGTATTAATGTGGTGCGGAAGTATATGTTCCGAAAAGCAGCCAAAGGCAAGGAAAAGGCGTAAGCGGTAAGATTCATTGAGGAGAGGATCAGATGGAGGAGAAGGATCTGATACAAGAAAAGGGAAGGATATCCGTAATTACTGTGATAGAAATAGGAATCCTGATCATCGGAATTCTGATGAGCATATCCGGAACGATTCCTACATTCGCATATACATTCCGGTATGTATGGACCTTTGGATTTGCCATACTGGGGATTGTATTTGTGATACTGTTGATCGTCAGGATCCGCAAGAGATTCACCTGGCTTATCGGAATAGTATGCATTGTAGTCTATCTGTATGCTGCCGGATATGGTTATATTATCTGTGCCATGAATACAACGCGTATGCGAAGATTGGAATTCTTTGAAGGAAAACGTATATACGCTGTGATTGACGAGACTACCTATGAATGGGACGGTGAGAGTGTTTGTTATAGTTCTCATGAATTGACGGAGCTGGAACATGAATATGATACAGAAGCTCATACGGTTCAGATATGGGTAGATGATGAGAAACGCAATTATGCTTTGTACACGGACATGAACACATCCAATATTTATATGCAGATATATGGTGGAGGAACCGGAGATTTTCTGGTGCTGTCACCGGATTAGACGGAGAAGAATTAATGCGGCAGAAAATGAACTGTATCAATTATTAGAGGATCAGACCAGAGAGCATTTGATGATCGGATTGATCTTCTACTCTCATTTGAATGAGAAAGACGATACCTTCCTGACGGAACATGATTTCAGCAGGGCGGAGATTCAAAGCGGTCTGAAGGATCTGATGAATCAATACGGGATAGAGGGCATGGAGGATGTATTTTCAATCGAATAGAGAAATCTTCATTTTCCTTAAGATGGGTACATGAGAAGAAGTATAGAAGAAGATAATTTATCTGTATGGAGGAAAAGGTTATGGTGGAATTCAAGGACAAGGATATTATACAGGAGAGTACAGAGCCGTTCCGCGTGTCGTATCAGCCAAATGATAGTAATGTAAATATCAATGGCAGCATTCACGGCGGTGTGATGTTCTATCTGTGTGATGATGCGATCGGCAGGTATGTGACGGCAATGGGACGCGTGGGCGCGGCGGCAGATGCCAGTATCCATTATTATCGTCCGGGAAAGCCGGGAGAGAAGATGATCGCTACGGTATTGGAACGCAAGATCGGCAGACGGCTGGGGGTCTTATTGGTAGAACTTCGAAATGAAGCCGGAGTATTGCTGGCAGATTCCGTGTTTACGGTGGCATTCAATGACTGAGGGCTGTGGGAAGTAATATAAAGAGTGATCAAGACATCATATAAAGGGGAGATTGGGATGCAGAGATTCGATGATATTGACGGGGGCAAGCCGTTCGACTGGGGAAGAACTTCACGGGATTACGCCAAGTACCGGGACATCTATCCGGCGGTTTTTTATCAGAAGATCGTAGACCGGGGGTTATGTAAGGACGGTCAGAGGGTGTTGGATCTTGGTACGGGAACGGGTGTGCTTCCGAGAAATATGTATCCATACGGGGCCGTATGGACAGGGACGGATCTGTCAGAGAATCAGATTCAGCAGGCGATCATTCTTGCCAAAGAGCAGAATATGGATATTGAATTCTATGCCTGTCCGGCAGAAGAGATCGACTATCCCGAGAACACCTTTGATGTGGTTACGGCCTGTCAATGTATCTGGTATCCCGATCATAAGATTCTTGCACCGAAGCTTCATAAGATATTAAAGCCAAACGGTAAGTTTCTGATTCTGTATATGGCGTGGCTTCCCTTTGAGGATCAGATTGCCGGAAAGAGTGAGGAGATCATTCTGAAATATAATCCGACATGGAACGGTGCCGGAGAAGTGCGCAAACCGATGTGGGTGCCGGAGGAATATTCAGAGCTTTTTGATATAACGGCGAGAGAAGAATATGATGTGATGATCCCTTTTACCAGAGAGAGCTGGCATGGCAGGATGCGGGCGTGTCGGGGTGTCGGAGCCTCCCTTACGGCAGAGGCGTTAAAAGCGTGGGATGCGGAACACATGGCGATGTTAGGGAAAGAAGCACCGGCGGAATTTGAAGTGCTGCATTATGTGGCAATGGCGGAATTGACGGCGCGGTAAAAGGGGATATTAGAGAAGTATCATAAAGGAATAACAGAAAGATAAAGATAGAAAGAGCAAAGAAAACAGAGAGTTGAGGGAATAGCATGGGCTTAAGTTACACAGTGAAAAAGAGTAAATCAACGAGGATCGGATATCGGGTATTGGGATTCCTTTTTCTGATCTTGGGAATCTTGGGAATCGTTCTGGTATGGCGGCTGCCGTCCATGAAGTTTCTGGTAATTATTGTTGCATTGATGGCGGCATTCTACGGTGTATATCTCTTGCGAGCGTCCTTTCGTTTGCAGGCATATGATATATCATACGAGTTTACGGAGGAACATATTAAGTTGAATACTCACAAAGGTGAACGGCTGATTCCGTATGATGAAGTGGCGGATGTGCAGTGGGTGGAGCCGACACCGGATATTGATTATATTCTGTTGCAGATCAAGGTGGGCAGGCAGCAGTTCGTTCTGCATTTTCGTAACAAGCGTGCGTATGCGGAAAAGGTGTTTGCCTATCTCTTAGAGCGGGTGCCGAATCTGAAGTAGTCTTCACACTTTTTTCACTTTTTTCTCACAAATTGAATATATTTTCCGGTTAGATTAATTACAATGAAGGGATTCGTGGAAACAGACTATGAGTAATCGTGAACATGAGATATCGAGAAGTGAGAAATTGAAAAAAGGAGGGAATGACTATGAGAAGAATGCATAAGAATAATCACAAATTACATATAACTATGATCGCTGTGGGAACCTGTACCATGCTGGCGCTGGCGGGGTGCTCCGCTGCTAAGGACAGCTCGTCCATTACGGATAATGGATCGGGCAGCAGGAAAACAGACGTGAATACCGCGGTTAACTATACGTCTTCCTCTTCTGCGTCAGAGGAGACAGTGACGAATGCAAACGGATCCGGTGCTGTGACTACAACTGTTCCGTCGGCAGACGGTGCGATCTTAGATACTTCGGAATTGTTCTCGGATCGGGATCTTACACAGACGGCAGATCTGTCCGAGGCAGTTCATTATTCCGTATCGAACGGGGAAGATATTCATATTACTGCAGAAGGCGTCTATGTCATAAGCGGCAGTGCGAAGAACGTAACGATCTATGTGGAGGCGGCATCCGAGGATAAGGTTCAGCTGGTACTGGATGATTTGTCGATCACGAATGATGATTTTCCGTGTATCTATGGAAAGGAAGCCGATAAGGTATTCGTAACGACAACCGGTACGGAGAATACGTTATCGGTTACCGGAAGCTTTGTCTCAGATGGTGACACAAATACAGATGGCGTGATCTTCTCAAGATCGGATCTGGTGTTGAACGGAACCGGAAGTCTTACGATCAACTCTACAGATAATGGCATAGTCGGCAAGGATGACTTAAAGATCACGGGCGGTACCTATACGATTACGGCATCTCCAAAGGCAGTGGAAGCCAATGATTCCATTCGGATCGCAGATGGTACATTTTACCTGACAGCCGGTACGGATGCGCTTCATGCAGAAAATGATGAAGATAACACCTTGGGATATATCTATATTGCCGGCGGAATCTATGAGATTCAGGCAGGTGATGACGGCATTCATGCAGAATCGGTGCTCGAGATTGACGGCGGAACCATTGATATGACAGCAGCGGAGGGACTTGAAGCAACCTACATTCAGATTAATGGCGGAACCATTGATATTCAGGCATCTGATGACGGTATCAATGCAGCAAATAAATCCTCGGCTTATACACCAACCGTAGAGATCAATGATGGCGATCTCACTATCGTGATGGGAGCCGGTGATACGGATGGAATGGATTCCAATGGGAATATTATCATCAACGGCGGAACCGTGAATGTAACCGGTAATTCGACCTTTGACTATGATGGGACAGGAGTGATCAACGGTGGAACCGTGATCGTGAATGGCGAAGAGGTTGACACCCTTCCCAATCAGTTCATGGGTGGTTCGGGCGGTATGAATAACGGTATGTTCCCGGGCGGCGGATGGAATGAGAATGACGGAAACGGCGGGAGCTTACCCAGTGACGGATGGAACAACGGAAGAATGAACAACGGAACATATCCGGGCGGCGGATGGAACAACGGAGAGGAAGACTGGGAGAATGCGCCGGAGGATGGAACCATGCCGAATGGCGGCAGACACGGGAATGGCAGAGGCATGTTTTGAGAATAGTCTTGATTGCATTTCCCATGAGTATCGTCTATAATCAAATCAGCAGCATAGAACGGACAGAAACACAAGAATATTAAAAATGCGTGCAAGGGCGATTCTGTGAATAGGATCATGAATGAAGTTCATAATATGACAAGGAGGATGAGCATCATGGAAGATTGCAAGGAAATTCAAGAGGTTGAAGAATGTGCTGTAAGTAAACGATGCAAGAGTAACACCGGTTTGATCCTGATCTTAGTTGGCTGCTGCTGCTTTGCATGCGGGCTGCTGTTGGGAATTCACTGGAGAGTGATCAAAGCCCTGATCAAGGGAGAACCACTTCCGGAGCCTCCGGCATGGCATGTATGGTGCAGGAAAAAGGATTGATTGAAGGAACGTAATATAAGGATTAAAAGAAGAAGCAGAGAGGATCTGCTTCTTCTTTTGCATAATAAAAGAGATGTCGCCACGCAACTATAATTTGCATATTTGATTATAAATGTTAGCTTTGTTTGATAGAACGATTCTTGTCTATGATATATAATCATGTTAAAATTAGTTGCAAAGGTAGGGATAGTCATGAATCATTCAACAAGTGGGAGAAAGCATTACCTGGATAATATCCGCTGGATCACGGTTGTTCTGGTGGTGCTGTATCACGCGATCTATATGTACACACCGATCATTCCGCTGGGAGTCGGGCCGATCACGGATCAGGCAGTGCAATATCAGGACGCGTATCTGTACATGGTATATCCGTGGTTTATGGTGATCCTGTTTCTGGTATCCGGCATGAGCGCGAGATATTATCTGGAGAAGCACTCACATAAAGAATTCATAAGGACCAGAACGAGAAAATTATTGGTGCCGTCTACGATCGGGCTGTTTGTATTCCAATGGATCTTAGGCTATGTCAGTATGTCGATGGCCGGCGCGTTTGACAGCTTTGAGGCGGTTCCGATTCCAATCTTATATTTTATCATGGTGCTTTCCGGTACCGGACCGTTGTGGTATATTCAGATGCTTTGGATCTTCTCCTTAGTGCTGGTTCTGATCCGTAAGATCGAGATGGATCGTTTATGGACGTTAGCGGGCAGGTTCCGTAAGCTCGGTATTATCGGCTTGATCCTGCTGGTGATTCCGGTCTTCTTGTCGGCGCAGATCCTCAATATGCCGATCATTACGGTATACCGCTTCGGACTCTACGGCTTCTGCTTCCTGCTCGGCTATTATATATTCTCGCATGACGAGATCATTGCCGTCTTGAATAAGCATGCGATCTGGCTGGCGGTTGTCGCCGTGATCCTCGGTATCGCATATACGATCATATACTTCGGCGAGAACTATGGAGATGCGCCGGTGAACCGGAATATCTTAAATACCGCATTTTTGTGGATGGCTTGTCTGGCGATCCTCGGAATCATGAACCGGTTCTTTGACCGGAGCAATTCCTTTACAGCATGGATGAATAAGCGAAGCTTCGGTTTGTATGTCTTTCACTATCTTCCGGCAGCTGCTTTTGCATACTATGTCGGAAAGGATTCCTCTATGCCGGCGGTAATCGTCTATTTTCTGACGATCCTTGCAGCCTTTGCCGGAGGATATCTGTTATATGAGATCCTGTCGCGTATCCCGCTGCTGCGGTGGGCGGTCTTGGGAATTAAGAAGAATAAGGAGGCAGACCATGTTCAAGGATAATCTGATTCAACTTCGTAAATTGAAGGGACTGACGCAAGAGGCTCTGGCAGAGAAGGTGGGTGTTACCAGACAGGCAGTTGCCAAATGGGAAGCCGGTGATACCATGCCGGATCTAAATAAAAGCAAGCTTCTGGCAGAGGTCTTAGGCGTCTCTATTGATGATCTTGCCAACTTTGAATCGGTAGAAAATATGGGGCTTGGCATTCCACCGAAGGGGAAGCATCTTTTCGGTGTGGTGACGGTCGGAGAGAAGGGACAGGTGGTCATACCTGCTAAGGCAAGGAAGCTGTTCGGGATCAATTCCGGCGATCAGCTGGTCGTGCTTGGAGATGAGATCCAGGGAATTGCAATGGTGAAGTCGGATCAATTCCTGATGTTCGCAGACCAGATCCGGGCAAGTATGGAGCATCCGGAATAAATAACAATAGATTTTATACCAAATGGAAAGCTCCAAAGAGGAGATCCGAAAGATCGGGGAGATCGTACAGGCGATGGATTTCGCTGTATATGACCCGGTTTGTGGGAGGCGTGATCTGAAAAAGGTCTTTTCTGATATAGACAGGGTATGTTATAATTATCACAGTTGACGGCTTCCTCTTTGCATGCAGGCCGTCATTTGATAATATCTATATATTGAACGATCATATCTGGATGATATGAGAAGTCTATTATTATGGGGAGATGACACATGCCGGGGAAGAATCAGCTATGGGTCAAAATCGAAGAAGCGTTCACGTCTGTATGGCCGATCCTTGCGATCGTCCTGCTTCTATGCTTTACGATCGTTCCGGTTCCGACAGATCTGATGCTGTCCTTTGCGGTCGGGTCCGTGCTGCTGATCTTCGGACTGGGACTCTTCATGTTCGGCGCGGAGCATTCCATGTCTGTCATAGGAACCTATATCGGAGCCAAGATGACGAAGTCGCGCAAGCTGTGGTTGATTATCGTGATCAGCTTTATTCTGGGTGTGATCATTACTGTGGCGGAACCGGATCTTCAGGTGCTTGCCGGCAATGTTCCCCACATTAACAGCATGGTCCTGATCCTGATGGTATCGGTAGGCGTCGGTTTCTTCCTGACGATGTGTATGCTTCGGATCCTGTTCAAGATTCCGTTAAATGTACTGCTTATCATTTCGTATGTTCTGATCTTTGTTCTGGCACTCAATTCAGATCCGCATTATATCAGTGTTGCCTTTGATTCCGGTGGAGTGACGACCGGGCCTATGACGGCGCCATTTATCATTGCTCTTGGTGTCGGTGTCGCTTCCATTCGAAGTGATACAGAGGCAGAGGAGAACTCCTTCGGTCTGGTTGCGCTCTGTTCCGTGGGGCCGATCCTGGCGGTTCTGATCTTAGGCTTTGTCTATCCGGGAGAGGAAGGAACGATCGCCGCTGCATCGGCCGGAAGCTATACCAGCACCGTATCTGTGAGCAGAGCTTATCTCGAGGCCATTCCGCAGTATGTGAAGGAAGTCGCTCTCGCCATGCTTCCGATTATCCTCTTTTTCCTCATTTTCCAAAAGGTATCACTGAAGCTGCCGAAGATTCCGTTCTATCGGATTCTCTTCGGACTGGGATGCACATTTCTGGGGCTCTTTATCTTCCTATTGGGTGTCAATGTGGGCTTCTCCTCCCTGGGGATTATCCTTGGCGAGAGTCTGGTCATGGGATGGCGCAGATACATCATCGTTCCGATCTTTGCACTTATGGGCTGGTTCGTTGTACGGGCGGAGCCGGCTGTTCATGTGTTGAATAAGCAGGTGGAGGAGATCAGTGCAGGCGCCGTTTCGGAGAAGGCAATGGAGACGAGCCTGTCCGTCGCGATCGCGCTGGCTATGGCATTGTCGATGGTGCGTGTGCTGACCGGAATCTCAATCCTGTGGTTTGTCGTACCGGGC
>CACZRT010000226.1 GCA_902783585.1 uncultured Lachnospiraceae bacterium
ACTGAAGTTAGCGAAGCATGCCGGTATGGCGGTCATGGAGATGTATAACAAGAATATCCGTCCGAGAGATATTATTACGAAGGACGCAATCTTAAATGCGTTGACCGTGGATATGGCGCTTGGCTGTTCGACGAACTCCATGCTGCATATTCCGGCGATCGCACATGAGATCGGATATGATTTTGATATTGCTATGGCTAATGAGATCAGTGCCAAGACACCGAACCTGTGTCATCTGGCTCCGGCGGGTCCTACCTATATTGAAGACTTAAATGAAGCCGGTGGTGTCTATGCGGTCATCAAAGAGTTATGTGAGCTGGGACTTATCCATGAGGATTGTATGACGGTAACGGGCAAGACCATTGGGGAAGCGGTGAAGAATGCGGTCAATCGCGATCCGGAGGTCATTCGTCCGTTGGATAATCCATATAGCAAGACAGGTGGTCTTGCGGTGCTTAAGGGTAATCTGGCACCGGACGGAAGCGTGGTTAAGCGTTCCGCAGTGGTTCCGGAAATGATGAAGCATTCCGGACCTGCCCGGGTCTTTGAGTGTGAAGAGGATGCGATCGCAGCCATCAAGGGCGGTAAGATCGTTGCCGGAGATGTCGTTGTCATTCGATATGAAGGCCCGAAGGGCGGACCGGGTATGCGTGAGATGCTGAATCCGACTTCCGCAATTGCCGGAATGGGACTTGGCTCGTCTGTCGCTTTGATCACAGATGGACGTTTCTCCGGAGCAAGCCGTGGTGCTTCCATCGGACATGTATCGCCGGAGGCGGCAGTCGGAGGTCCGATCGCGCTGGTAGAGGAAGGCGATATCATAGAGATCGATATTGATAATATGTCATTGAACCTGAAGGTATCCGAGGAAGAGCTTGCAAAGCGGAAGGCAGCCTGGACACCGAGAGAGCCGAAGGTAACGACCGGATATCTGGCAAGATATGCAGCGATGGTAACCTCCGGTAACCGCGGAGCGATCCTGGAGGTACCGAAGAACTAAGTTTTTTGTATCAGGCAGTGATTATATTTGAAAGAACTCTTTGATAAGAGTGATATGCTTAGACGATAGTAGATGGAATGGATCATCTGAGATAAGAATGAAATAGCAAGGAGATAACATTATGAAACAGTTAAATGGTTCAGAGATTGTAATTGAATGCTTGAAGGAACAGGGTGTAGACACCGTATTTGGTTATCCGGGCGGCTGTATCCTGAACATATATGATGAGCTGTATAAGCATTCCGATGAGATCCGTCATGTACTGACTTCTCATGAACAGGGAGCAGCCCATGCGGCAGACGGATATGCAAGAGCAACCGGTAAGGTCGGTGTCTGCATGGCAACCAGCGGACCGGGCGCAACCAACTTAGTCACCGGTATTGCGACCGCATATATGGACTCCATCCCGCTTGTTGCGATTACTGCCAATGTTGGTGTCAGTCTGCTGGGGAAGGACAGCTTTCAGGAGGTAGACATTGCAGGTGTGGTAATGCCGATTACCAAGCATAGCTTTATCGTTAAGAATGTGCATGAGCTTGCCGCCACGATCCGCCGCGCATTCAAGATTGCGCAGACCGGAAGACCGGGACCGGTGCTTGTGGATATTACGAAAGATGTAACAGCCAATATGGCTGATTTTGAGCCGATGAAGCCGGAGAAGATCGAGCCGATCACGGATACTATTGATGAAGACGCAGTCGAGCGTGTGATCGGATACATTGACAGGGCAAAGAAACCATTTATCTTAGTCGGCGGCGGTGCAGTTATCGCGAATGCAGAACAGGAGCTTCGGGCCTTTGCCGATAAGATTGATGCAGCGGTATGTGATACCCTGATGGGTAAGGGCGTCATTGCCGGTACGGATGACCGTTATACCGGAATGATCGGTATGCATGGTACCAAGGCATCGAACTTCGGCTTGAATGAGGCAGATCTCGTGATCGTTGTCGGAGCACGTTTTTCCGATCGTGTCATCGGTAACGGTAAGAAATTCGCAGAGGATGCCAAGATCATACACATTGATGTCGATCAGGCAGAAATCAATAAGAATATTGAGGTGAATGATTATATCATTGGGGATGCCAAGGTGATCCTGCAACGGCTGATCGACGGTGTTGATTCGTCGAAGAAGCCGGAATGGATGGCTAAGATCAAGGAACTGAAAGAGAAGTATCCGATGACGTATACACCGGGAACGCTTACAGGACCGCAGATCATTGAGAAGATCTACGAATTGACAAATGGCGATGCAACCGTTGTTACCGAGGTTGGTCAGCACCAGATGTGGGCAGCACAGTATTATAAGTTCAAGAGACCTCATCAGCTCCTTACTTCAGGCGGACTCGGAACCATGGGTTACGGTCTGGGAGCCTCGATCGGCGCCAAGATCGCTAGACCGGATGAGACAGTGGTGAATATTGCCGGCGACGGATGCTTCCGTATGAATATGAATGAGATTGCAACGGCAGCCAGATATCAAGTTCCGATCATTCAGGTGGTGATCAACAACCATGTACTGGGTATGGTACGCCAGTGGCAGACCTTATTCTACGGCAAGCGGTATTCCGCAACTGTATTAAATGATAATGTGGACTTTGCAAAACTGGCAGATGCTTTGGGAGCGGAAGGACATCATATCACCAACATGGACGAATTCGAGGATGCATTTAAGAAAGCCTTGAAGGCAAAGGGACCGGTAGTTCTCGATTGTATCATCAATGAGGATGACAAGGTATGGCCGATGGTAGCACCGGGAACCTCAATCGGTTCCTGCTTCTCGGAAGAGGATATGAAGGATAAAGAGTAGTGTTGATCAAGTCGTAAGACTCTAATGTACACATAGATCATAATTTAGGAGGATATAAGAATGGCAAGAGTGTATAACTTTTCAGCAGGACCATCCGTATTACCGGAGGTGGTACTTAAGGCAGCAGCAGAGGAAATGCTTGATTACAACGGAACAGGCATGAGTGTTATGGAGATGAGCCATCGTTCCAAGGCATTTGAGGAGATTATTCAGACAGCAGAGGCTGATCTTCGTGATCTTATGAAGATTCCGGATAATTACAAGGTTCTGTTCTTACAGGGCGGCGCATCCCAGCAGTTTGCGGCAATTCCTATGAATCTGATGAAAAATGGAGTTGCTGATTATATTATTACCGGTCAGTGGGCAAAGAAGGCATATGAGGAAGCTAAGAAGTATGGTAAGGCTAATGCCGTAGCATCTTCCGCAGATAAGACATTCTCTTACATTCCGGACTGCTCTGATCTTCCGATCGATGAAGATGCTGATTATGTATATATCTGCCATAATAATACCATTTATGGTACAGCCTATCATGAGCTTCCAAATACCAAGGGTAAGATTCTGGTAGCTGATATGTCATCTGATATCTTATCCCAGCCGGTGAATGTATCCGATTACGGACTCATTTACTTCGGTGTTCAGAAGAATGTTGGACCTGCCGGCGTGGTAGTTGTAATTATCCGTGAAGATCTGATTCGTGATGATGTAATGGAAGGAACCCCAACCATGCTGAAGTATAAGACACAGGCAGATGCAGACTCTCTGTATAACACCCCGCCATGCTACGGAATCTATATCTGTGGCAAGGTATTCAAATGGGTGAAGGAAATGGGCGGCTTAGAGGCAATGAAGATTCATAATGAGAAGAAGGCTGCTATCCTGTATAATTTCTTGGATCAGAGCAAGCTGTTCAAGGGCACGGTTGTAAAGAAGGATCGTTCCCTGATGAATGTTCCGTTTGTAACCGGTAACGAAGAATTAGATGCGAAGTTCGTGAAGGAAGCAACTGCAGCAGGTTTTGTGAACTTAAAGGGACATCGCACCGTTGGAGGTATGCGTGCAAGTATCTACAATGCTATGCCAATCGAAGGTGTTGAGAAATTAGTAGAGTTCATGAAGAAGTTTGAAGCTGAGAATGCATAAATTATATGGAATGCAAAGAATATATAGGATGCATATATAAAAAAGGAGATTGTTATGATTAATGTGAATTGCTTAAATCCGATCGCAGCATGCGGTATGGATTTGTTACCGGAGAATTATAAGGTAGTTGATAGCCTTGCAGATGCGGACGTTGCACTGGTTCGGAGTGCGGGAATGCATGATCTGGAGCTTCCGGAGAATCTGAAAGCCATTGCGCGGGCAGGTGCCGGAGTGAACAATATTCCGCTGGATAAGTGTGCGGAGCAGGGAATCGTAGTATTCAATACACCAGGTGCAAATGCAAATGGTGTGAAGGAATTAGTGATTGCAGGTCTTTTGCTGGCATCTCGGGATCTGATGGGCGGATATAACTGGGTACAGGAGAACGCTTCTGATCCGGATCTTGCAAAGGCAGTAGAGAAGAATAAGTCTAAGTTTGCAGGTACAGAGATTGAAGGTAAGAAGCTTGGAGTTATCGGACTTGGTGCCATCGGTGCCAAGGTTGCGAATTCTGCAGTCAATCTTGGGATGGAAGTCTATGGCTATGACCCATATGTTTCCGTAGATGCTGCATGGAATCTGTCCCGTCATGTAAAGCATATCTCTAATGTAGAGGATATCTACAAGGAGTGTGATTATATCACTATCCATGTTCCGGCACTTGATAGCACCAAGGGGATGTTGAATAAGGCAGC
>CACZRT010000227.1 GCA_902783585.1 uncultured Lachnospiraceae bacterium
GATATTGACACACTTGGCAAGAAAAGCCGGGGAGCCAAGCGGATCGTGTATTCGAATGACGGATTGATCTACTATACCGATGATCATTATGAGACATTTACATTGTTATATTAGAAGGTGATTATGCAAAAGGATTATTCTTTTATGCTATTCTGCTTATGTTTCAAGCATTTGTCAAGCCCCAATTAATAAGAGAGGAATCTAATATTATGAAAACATACACGATTGATTTAAACAGTGTCTACAATGCCGATGAGTTACATGCGGAGATCCGCGGGGTACTTCCGGTTCCGGAATTCTATGGGAATAATTTGGATGCCTTGCATGATGTGCTGACAGACTTCCATGAACCATGCCGGATTGAATTCAGGAATCTGACGGAGGCGGAGATCACGATGCCGAAGTATATCCGGTCGCTTAAAAAGATGTGCGAAGATGTCAGGAAAGAGAATGAGAAGGTTGAGATCGTATTTGCAGGATAATAGTGAGGAATTGGGAGACGAGGTACACTGATGAATGAACATGAGAAGAAGACAGGCCGTATTCTGATCGTCGAGGACGATGTGGAGATCCGGAAGATCCTGCGGGATTATCTGGGTGAGAATGGATATGAGGTTCATGAGGCAGCAGAGGGACGCACGGCGTCGAAGCTGATGCGGGAGGAGACGTATGATCTGATCTTAATGGACCTGATGCTGCCGTATGTAAGCGGGGATCATCTGATCAAGGAGCTGCGGGAGTATTCCAATACTCCTGTGATCGTGCTGTCTGCGAAGTCCATGATGGAGACCCGCCTGGAGATGCTGCGGGTCGGCGCTGATGATTATATCATCAAACCATTTGACTTAAGTGAGGTGCTGGTGCGGATTCAGGTAGTGCTTCGAAGAAGCGGCTTTACGGGGAATGGAGGCAGTCATTTCGGACAGAGTGAGCAGACAGAAGGGGAGGTCTTAGAGACGCCGGACGGGCTGTTAAAGCTCTATGTGGATGAACACCGGGTAGTGTATGTGGATACCATAGATTCCGGCGATGGATCGGCAGAGAAGGATTCAGATGCGGGGCAGAATGATGGAGCGGCTGCAGAAGCTGGGAATGAAGAACGCGCGATTGCCCTGACTGCCAAGGAGCTGCAGCTGTTACAGCTATTTCTGCAATATCCGAAGAAGACCTTTACGAAGGCGAATCTCTATGAGGCGGTCTGGCAGGATACATATTATTACGAGGATAATACGATCAATGTGCATATGAGCAATCTGCGGAGCAAGCTAAAGAAGCAGACCGGCAGGGATTATATCGATACTGTATGGGGGATCGGATACCGGTTGGCAGAACGGATACAGGAGCCGGAAGACCGTAATTAATAAGAAGTGTTCAAGAAGAATGGAAAAGAACCATAGAAGAATTCGATCAAAAGATGTAATTAAGAAACACATGAGTAAATGAGGAAATAAGGATATGTGGCTGATCATCAGTATCATTCTAATAATCGTCTGTCTGATTCTGCTTGGCATACTGCTGTCGATGAAATCCCAGGCGCGTAAGATGCGGGAGGAGCTAACGGTTACACGGCAGTCTTCGTATAACCGGCAGATCACGATTCTGCTTGTGGACCGGGATATGGAGGCGCTTGCTGCAGAGATCAATCGGAATCTGGATCATCAGAAGTCCTTGAAGTTAGAGGCCGAGCGGTCGAGACTGCAGTTACAGCAATCGATCTCCGATATCGCGCATGATCTTCGCACGCCGCTGACGGTGGTGAAGGGGAATCTCCAGATGCTGGAGACAGAATCCGGAGATATCCTGGATGATCGTGCCAAAGAGCATATACGGGTCAGCAAGACACGGACAGATCTGCTTCGGGAGATGGTGGATGATTTCTTCGAAATGTCGGTCTTAGAGAGCGATGATCATGCGGCAGAGCTGGTCCGTGTGGATGTCACTGCGTTGCTGACGCAATTTGTAATCGATCATGAAGCGGTGATCCGGGAATACGGGCTGACACCGACCTTGGAGCTTCCGGAGAAAAGTGTATTCGTCATGGCGGATGAGAAGATGCTGATGCGGATCTTCAGTAATCTTCTGAATAATATCTTGAAATATGCCAAGGACACTTTCACGATCACATTAAAGGAATTATCGGAAGTGGGAAGCTGCCGGATCACATTCTCGAATCCGGTTGGCAAGGAAACGAATCTCGATGTGGAGCGCTTATTTGAACGCACCTATCGCGGGGACAAGGCACGCCCGGTCGGAGGTGCCGGACTTGGCTTATATATTGTGAAGCTGTTATCTGAGAAGCAGAAGGCACGGGTGGAAGCGCGCATGGAGGAGCAGTGCCTGTGTGTAGATCTGCTGTTCTTGAAGTAGGAAGCAGGATCAAGAGGGGCTTCCTCTTAAAACGGGACAAGAGTAAGGGCAGATGATAAGGATTTAATAAGGAAATGAGTCTTTATGGAGACTCATTTTTTTATGTGCGTTCTCCGAGGCAAGCAGACATGCTTGCATGGATATTTGACGAAGGGCGCGACATCGAGTAGGGGATATTATCCCCTATTCGATTATCGAAGACCTGCTAAGGGATAGATACATAAAGAGGCTTTGGAAAGGGTTATGGAGCTTACCGATCAGGAGATCCATATTTAAATATATATCACCTAGAACTCTATACTAAGAAAATAGACATCGAAATTATAGTTGATATTCTAAAATAATAGATATAAAATATAATTGTGAGGTATTGCATTTATGGGAAAACACATTCAAAGAATAAGACAAAAAATAAAAATCATAATTCGAAATGACATCATTCGGTTCAAATACCAGCAGGAGGATTTTCTATATGAAATGAATACCGGCTGGTATTGGATGGCGCCTTCAGATATAGCAATCAAAGTGGCAGATGGTGTTATGGAAGAGGAAATGAAGCAAGATATGGAATACATTCAGCAGTTAATGAAACGGTATCAAACGGAGCAAGAGGAGCTTAGCACCTATGACGGAATACGTAATGTTGTTTTACAAGGGGGAGAATTATGTCAAAAAAAAGAACAGAAAAACGGATGAAAAGCATATTATCTATAGGATTGCTTCTATATTTGTCTCTATATATTGTAATTCCGGGTATGATGGTTCGCGCGGAGGAACAAGACTCTTCAACTGAGATGCGGTATGAGTATGATGAGTTAAATCGGATTGTTAAAGTCATTTATCCGGATGGAACAATCGTTACATATGAATATGATGAGAATGGCAATATAACCAAGACGAATATCATAACGCCTGATCAGGAGAAGGTATCAACGACAGAATCAACAATCGCGGA
>CACZRT010000228.1 GCA_902783585.1 uncultured Lachnospiraceae bacterium
ATTTTGCATAAATCTTGTATATTTTTTATAGAAAATACACAATATATAGTAGAAAAAAGGAAGTTTGCAAGAAGTGAACTTCCTTTTTTTACCCCACTTAATAGTTAATTTGCAAAAAAAGTCGAAAAAAATGGGGGAAATTTTGTGATTTTGCATAAAAAAGCATTTTCAAATCGGATTTCAAGTGGTATAATACTTGTATCATGCGCAGAAGGGGTGACGACTTATGATTAAGAAGGAAATGATAGCAATGCTCCTGGCTGGTGGACAAGGAAGCCGTCTTGGCGTTCTGACTTCACAATTAGCAAAGCCGGCCATTGCTTTCGGTGGTAAGTATAAGATCATTGATTTCCCACTGAGTAACTGTATTAATTCCGGCGTCGATACCGTCGGTGTCCTGACACAGTATCGTCCGCTCAGACTTAATCAGCATATCGGAATCGGTATGCCGTGGGATCTTGATCGTAACATTGGTGGTGTTACAGTCTTACCTCCGTATGAGAAGAGCACAGACAGCTCATGGTATACGGGAACAGCGAATGCTATCTATCAGAACCTGGAATTTATGGACTATTATAATCCGGATTATGTGCTGATTTTATCAGGGGATCATATATATAAAATGGATTATGAGGTAATGCTGGATTATCACAAGGAGAAGGGCGCAGCCGTTACATTGGCAACGTATGAGGTTCCAATGGAGGAAGCCAGCCGGTTTGGTGTGGTAATTACAGATGATGAGGGAAGGATTTCGGAGTTTGAGGAGAAGCCGGAACATCCAAGAAGCAATAAGGCTTCTATGGGTATCTACATTTTTGACTGGAAGATTCTTAAGAATGCACTTCAGGTCATGAAGGATGTACCGGAATGTGACTTTGGTAAACACATTATTCCTTATATTCATGAGAATGGCGAGAAGATCTATGCTTATGATTTCAAGGGATATTGGAAGGATGTAGGAACGCTTGGTTCATACTGGGAAGCAAATATGGAATTGGTAGATATCATTCCGGAGTTCAACCTGTATGAAGAGTTCTGGCGGATCTACACAAAGAGTGATGCATTGCCACCACAATACATTGCAGATAATACGAAGATCGGGGAATGTATCATCGGTGAAGGTACAGAGATCTATGGTGAGGTACGCCACTCTGTCATCGGTTCCTCAGTAACAATTGAAGAAGGCGCTGTTGTGAAGGATTCCATCATCATGAATGGTGCTGTGATCGGCAAGAATTGTGTGATCGACAAGGCGATCATCGCAGAGGATACCGTGATCGGTGAGGGCACTGTGCTTGGCGTCGGTGAATATGCACCGAGTGATTACAAGCCGAAGGTATACGCATTTGATCTGGTAACCATCGGTGAGAAGTCTGTAATACCTGCCGGAGTGAAGATTGGCAAGAATACAGCTATCTTTGGCGAGACCAGTCTGGAGGATTATCCGGGCGGCGAGCTGAAGAGCGGCGGAAGCATTATAAAGGTAGGTGATCTGGCATGAGAGCAATAGGTATTATTTTAGCAGGTGGTAACAGCAACCGTATGGGTGGTCTGTCCGCTAAGAGAGCAGTCGCAGCCATGCCGATGGCAGGCAGTTATCGAAGCATTGATTTTTCACTGAGCAATATGTCCAATTCGCATATTCAGAAGGTAGCTGTATTTACACAGTACAATTCCCGTTCTCTGAATGAGCACCTGAATTCTTCAAAATGGTGGGATTTCGGACGTAAGCAGGGCGGTCTGTATGTATTTACACCGACCATTACCACAACGAACAGCTATTGGTATAAGGGTACTGCAGATGCGTTGTATCAGAATATCAATTTCCTGAAGGACAGTCACGAGCCATATGTTGTGATCGCATCCGGTGATGGTATCTACAAGCTCGATTATAATAAGGTATTGGAGGATCACATCTCTTCCGGTGCGGATATTACGATCGTGTGCAAGGAGATCAAGCCGGAGGAAGACGATATCAGCAGATTCGGTGTGGTTACCTTAGATGGTGATAACCGGTTGACAAGCTTCGAGGAGAAGCCGTTAGTCGCACAGAGCAATCTGGCGAATATCGGTGTCTATGTCATCCGTCGCAGACAGCTGATCGAATTACTGGAGGCTTGCGCGAAGGAAGGCAGAAGTGATTTTGTTAAGGATATTATCATTCGTTACAAGGATGTGAAGAAGATCCACGGATATGTAATGGATGCCTTTTGGAGAAATATCAGCAGCGTAGATTCTTACTACAAGACGAATATGGAATTCCTGAAGAAGGATATCCGGGATTATTTCTTCCGGACACATCCGGATGTATATTCGAAGGTAGAGGATCTTCCGCCTGCAAAGTATAATGGGGATGCTGTTGTTAAGAACAGCTTGGTTGCAAGCGGCTGTATCATCAATGGTACAGTTGAGAATTCTGTATTATTTAAGAAGGTATATGTGGGCAACAATTGTGTGATCCGCAATTCCATTATCTTAAATGATGTGCATATCGGAGACGGTTCCGTAATCGAGAATTGTATCGTAGAGAGCCGTGATACATTACGTGCGAATACAGAATATATCGGAGAGCCGGATAAGATCAAGGTTGTCGTTGAGAAGAACTTCCGTTATTCACTGTAGATCTTGATGACAGGCTTCATACA